>JANYBQ010000299.1 GCA_025360705.1 Betaproteobacteria bacterium
CGGCAATCACGCCGATTTCCACTTTATATTGCGCTGCCGCCAGTTTTGCGCTTTGCACGGTCGCACGCGCCGGGCCACAGCCCGGCGCAACCCACGCGTCCCACGCACGATTCATGTCAGCGAAGCTGTCCATGTCGGTAAGCCAGATGGTGGCGCTCAGCAACTGGGTCTTGTCGGTGCCGGCCGCTGCCAATAAACGGTCGATGCTGGCCAGCACCTGTCCGGTCTGGATAAATACGTCGGGCGGAGCATCGCTGTTGCTGACCTGACCGGCAAGGTAGACGGTTTTGTTGAAAACGACGGCCTGCGACATGCGGGGGCCGGTGTCTATACGCTTGATCATGGTGTTGTGCCTTGTTGTAAAGGCGGAGTTGTATCACACCGGCTGCGCCGTTAACCGGTCCAGGCACAGGCGCGATGCCGCCAGGTCTTGCAATGCGGCGCCAACCGACTTGAACACCGTGATGTGCCGTTGCGCCCTTGCCGGTGTTTGCGCGGCACGGCACAGGTCCGCCAATTCGCCGTGGATACGGTTCGCATCCAGGGCGCCCGAAGCGAGGGCCTGAATAATATCGCCGCCCTCAGCCAATACGCCTTGGGTGGTATCGCACCAAACCGCATCGGCACGTCGCAAAACCCGGTCATCCGCCTCACGCATCCGGGGCGTAAAGGAGCCGACCAGATCCACATGGGTTCCCGGCCTCAGCCAATCGCCAGACAGAATAGCCTGGCTCGACAAGGTGGCACAGCTGATGATGTCCGCTTGGGCGCAGGCCTGCTCCACAGACCCGACCGGCTCGGCAGCCAGGCCTTGAAGTTGCAGAAACCGCGCGGTCTCGCGCGCCTTGTCGGCCGAGCGACCCCACACCAGCACGCGTTGCAGAGGGCGCACTGCCGCGTGTGCCAGCGGCAATACCCGCGCCAGGCGCCCGGTGCCGACCATCAGCAAAGTCCGGCTATCGGGCCGCGACAAGAAGCGGCTTGCCAGCGCTGACGCCGCCGCGGTACGCCGCGCGGTCAACTCACCGGCGTCGAACACCGCCTCCGGCCTGCCGGTGGCGGCGTCCATCAACACATACAAGCCGTGGATCGATGGCAGACCCAGTTTATGGTTGTCCGGGTATACCGTGACCAGCTTGGTGCCAATGCCGAGCCGACTGCTCCAGGCCGGCATGGACAACAACACCGGGCTACCCGAACCCAGTGTGTCCAGGTCATAGTGGTTACGTGCCGGCGCCACCAGGTCGGTAGCCGCAAAGGCCTTGCGCAAGGCCTCTATCAATTCGGGAAATGGCAGATTGCGCGCCACGGTCGCGGCGTCGATGAAACGCGGCGACGAAGGTCTGGATACGGTCAAGACGTGTTCACCGCCACCCAACTTTTGAGTTGCTTTAGCTGGCTATCCCATGCGTCCGAATCAAATTCAGGAAACCAGCGGCGAAATTCGGCCAGCCCGTAAGGAGGCAAAGACTCCACAGCCTTCTCAATTGACTTCACGGTTTGCATGCATCGGCTCCAAATAGTTAGCGACTCAGGCCAAGTATGCGGGAAGTCTTTGTTCAAACCGTCTTTTCTCCTTGCCGGCAACTCCCCGCTCACCGCCGGCGTCTATCCTCGCACGCACCCCATCTTCTCCCCGAGCCGAACCTCCCGCCCAGCGGCCCAATCGGTGTTGAAGGTGGTACGCCCTTTGGGAAACAACATCACCACGGTGGAGCCGAGCATAAAGCGGCCCATTTCCTGGCCTTGCTGGAGCACCAGGTTTTGTTCGTCGTAGCGCCATTCGCGCACCTCGCGCGTGCGCGGCGGGTTGACCACGCCATGCCACACGGTGGCCATGCTGCCGACGATGGTGGCTCCCACCAGCACCAGCACGAACGGGCCGCGCGCGGTCTCGAACACACACACCACGCGTTCGTTGCGCGCGAACAATCCCGGCACGCCGCGCGCGGTGACCGGGTTGACCGAGAACAACGCGCCGGGCACATAGACCATGCGCGTCAGGCGGCCCTCGCAGGGCATGTGGATGCGGTGGTAGTCCCGGGGGCTCAGGTACAGCGTGGCGAAAAAGCCATCCTGGAAACGAGCCGCCAATTCCGCGTCGCCGCCCAGCAGTGCGGTGGTGGAATAGTGCTGCCCCTTGGCCTGGAAGATCTGGTCGCGCTTTATGGCACCGAGTTGGCTGATCGCGCCGTCCACCGGGCACACCAGGTCAGCCTCGGCAAGAGGACGCGCATCGGCCTTCAAGGCACGCGTGAAGAACTCGTTGAAGCTTGCGTAATGGCGTATGTCAGGGTCGGCCGCCTCCGCCATGTTGACGTCGTAACGGCCCACGAACCAGCGGATCAAAGCCGTCGTGATGGCACCCGCGCGCGCCGACGCGACCAGTCCGCCGAAACTCGTCATCGCGCGTTTGGGCATCACGTATTGGGGCAGTACGGCGCGGCGGTCTGACACGGTAGGCAAGGGCCCGTTGGGCTGCAAAATGGTGCGAAATTATAGGAGCCGCCGGCGGCCACAAGCGTCGGTTGAGGCTTGCCAGCGGTCAATAGTTCCAGCTATGCGTCTCCCCGCGCGCATGGCAACACCATGCGTAGAGCGCGTCATACATCACCATGCCGTGTCGCAGCATCTCATGGTCGTCGCTGAAGTTGCGTGACAGGCCCAGCGAGATGGCCAGCAGGCCGGCACACTGTGGCGCCAGATCCAGCCGGTCGGTATCGGCTCCACGCACGATAACGGCCATGTCCTGCAAGGCCGCGCCGGTCAGATCGTATTTCTTGAGCATGGTGTCAAAGCTGCAGTCTTCGCCAACGTGCGTCAACTCCACACCCGGCACGTCATAGGCGATCGCGCCGGTGCTGCGTGCGGTGTGCATCACCTGGTCCGGTGCCACAAACAGGAATTCCGGCTCCTTGTCGATGAAACGGGTCACCAGCCACGGGCAGGCGATGCGGTCGATCTTGGGGCGCTCACGCGTGACCCATTTCATTTGCCTTCTCCTTTGTGCACGAGCGGCAGACCGGCGCTTTGCCAGCCATCGAAACCGCCGCGCAGAAAACGCGCTTTCAACCCCAGTGAGCGCAGGCGCATGGCGGTGGTGCGACCTACTTCATGACCGTAGACACAATACACCACAAGCTCGCGCTCGCGCTCCAGCGCAGGCCCCCAGTCACTCACCTGGCCTGGGTCGCGCCAGTGGGCGGTGG
>JANYBQ010000322.1 GCA_025360705.1 Betaproteobacteria bacterium
CACGATATTCGCGAACAATTCGCAGCTTGCCGGGCACGTGCACGTGGGCGACTGGGCGATCCTCGGCGGATTTACCGTGGTACACCAGTTCGTGCGCCTGGGGGCGCACAGCATGACCGCCATGTGCTCCCTGTTGTTTGCCGATCTCCCGCCGTTTGTGATGTGCCAGGGACAACCGGCCGCGGCGCGGTCCATGAACTTCGAAGGTCTGCGCCGGCGTGGGTTTTCGCCTGAACGCGTGGGCGCCGTCAAAGCCATGCACAAGGCTTTGTACCGGGATAACTTAAGCCTGGAGCAGGCCCAAACCCAAATTCTGCAACTCACGCAAACATTTCCAGAAGCAGCTGAAGACGTGCGCACGATGTCGGCTTTTCTGGACCGGGTTTCGTCACAACGTGGCATCGTCAGGTAACTGCGCATGAGTGCTGCGGCGCCGATGGCCGCAACGGGACCACCTGCCGGCTGGCCCGACATCGCGATGGTTGCCGGCGAGACTTCCGGAGACCTGTTGGCCGGCCTGCTGCTGGATGGCATGCGTTCGCGCTGGCCTGGCATGGTTGCCGCCGGTATCGGTGGAGCACAGATGCAAACGCGCGCGTTCGACGCTTGGTGGCCGAGCGAAAAACTCGCCGTACGCGGTTACGTGGAGGTGCTGTGGCACTACCGCGAGATCACGCAAATTCGCGATCGCCTGCGCCTGCGCTTATTACAGAACCGGCCGGATATTTTTGTCGGGGTCGATGCACCCGACTTCAATCTCGACCTCGAGTGGGATCTGAAACGAAGTGGAATCAAGACGGTGCAATTCGTTTGTCCGTCGGTGTGGGCCTGGCGCGCGGATCGCCTTGAACGCATGCGTGACAGTGCCGGCCATGTCTTGTGTCTGTTTCCGTTCGAGCCCGCGTTGCTGCATCGGCACGGAATCCCGGCAACCTACGTGGGTCACCCACTGGCCGGTGTGATTCCAATCCATGCGGACAAACTTGCGGCGCGCCAAACCCTCGGTTTGTATCCCGAGGATGAGGTTGTCGCCATCCTGCCCGGCAGCCGGCGTTCTGAAATTCAGTATCTGGCCCGACGTTTCTTCGATGCGGCCGCCCAGCTCAAACGCGCGCGCCCTTCGATCCGGTTTATCGTTCCCGCGATCCCCTCGCTGGAGTCGATGATCGCGCGCATCGCGCAAGGCGCGGGCATGGGCCGCGACATCAGGATTGTTGCCGGTCAATCGCACCTGGCGCTCGCTGCCTGCGACGTGACGCTGATTGCCAGCGGCACCGCAACGCTGGAAGCGGCCCTGTTCAAGCGGCCCATGGTGATTGCCTACAACATGCATTGGGCGTCCTGGAAGATCATGCGCCGCAAGCGTCTGCAGCCCTGGGTGGGATTGCCCAATATCCTGTGTCGTGAATTCGTGGTGCCGGAGTTTTTGCAGGATAGCGCGACCCCCGCGGCGCTGGCGGATGCGGTTGGCCAATGGCTTGATGCACCTGAGAGAATCGAGGCATTGCAGCACCGTTTTGCGAGCCTGCATGCCGAACTGTTGCGTGACACCCCCCGACTGGCCACCGATGCAATCGAGAAGATACTTTCAGACTGATCAAATCGCTTTCGATTGGGGCAAGGCCGGCCTGGTCGCCGGCGTGGACGAGGCTGGCCGCGGACCGCTTGCCGGGCCGGTGGTCGCGGCTGCGGTAATTCTGGATATTCGCAACCCGATCGACGGTCTGGCCGACTCGAAAACGCTGACTGCCTTGCGGCGCGAAAAGCTGTTCGACCAGATCTGCGCCCGCTCCTTGTGTTGCTCCATCGCATCGGCCAGCGTGGAAGAGATCGACCGCCTCAATATCCTTCAGGCCACCATGCTGGCGATGCGCCGTGCGGTGCTGGGATTGCGCTTTTCGCCCATGAAGGTTCTGGTGGATGGCAACCGTCTGCCGGTGCTGGAAGTGTTGGCCGAGGCGATCGTCAGGGGCGACGCGTTGATACCGTCGATCTCGGCCGCGTCGATCCTGGCCAAGGTGCACCGCGACCGCTGGTGCGCGGAATTGCATATCCAGTTTCCGCAGTACGGATTCGCCGCGCACAAAGGGTATGGCACCGAACAGCACATGGCCGCATTGCGCCAACATGGAGCGTGTCCCGAACACCGCCGGAGTTTTGCGCCCGTAGCCGAGGTATTGCGGTGACACCTGGCGGCGCCAAGCCGGTGACCCTGGTCGGCTCGCGCGACAACAGCCTGATCAAACAACTACGGCGGCTTGCTGAACAAAGCACCGCTTACCGCAAACTTGGCCAGTTCTGGATTGAAGGCGATCACCTGTGCCGCGCTGCTCTGGAACGCAAACTGACGCCTTCGGTGGCCGTGTTCGCGGAATCGTTCGCCCGCTCAGCGCCATCCGGATGGGCACAGGCGGCGGCTAAAACCGTCGTGGTGCCGGACGTCTTGTTCGACGAGATCAGCGGACTTGAATCCGCTGGCCGGGTCGGCTTCCTGCTCGATTTACCGCAGCCAGGCGTGCCACGGCGTGGTGTAGCTTCGGTGTTGCTGGACCGCATACAGGACGCTGGCAACGTCGGCTCAATTTTGCGCAGCGCAGCGGCTTTCGGCTTCCGCCAGGTGCTGTCGATCAAAGGGAGCGCCGCCTTGTGGTCGCCCAAGGTTTTGCGCGCCGGTATGGGCGCCCACTTCGGGCTCGATCTGGTGGAAGGGCTGGAAGCGTCCGATCTTTCGTCGCTCGACGTGCCCTTGATCTTGACGAGTTCCCACCACGGCGAGCTCTTGCAGGACCAGCTAGTTCCGTGGCCCTGCTGCTGGGCGTTTGGTCACGAAGGGCAAGGCGTGGGTAAAGAATTGTTGTCGCGCGCCGAAAGGTCGGTACGCATCGGCCAACCTGGGGGTGAGGAGTCGCTCAACGTCGCTGCCGCTGCGGCAATTTGCCTGCACGCAAGCGCTATTTCGCGAAACTTTCATAGCCCCTAGCGCTATCTCGCCGGCGGTCCCTGGATATAATAAAGTGCTGTCCAAAAACAGCCGCCCCAAGCGATTTCACGAGTCAAATCCCCCTCGAAAAACAGCTTCTAGAAATAGCCTCCCGTGGAGGCTTGGGCGTACCCGTAACCAACCCGGAGAACCCCGTGCTTTTGTCTCTCAAGGGAAATACTCCCCCAGCCATCTTGGCGCTCGCGGACGGCACGGTCTATCTCGGCGATTCCATTGGAGTCCCCGGCTCCCGAACCGGCGAAGTGGTGTTCAACACCGCCATGACGGGGTATCAGGAAATCCTGACCGACCCCAGCTATTGCCAACAGATCGTTACTCTGACCTATCCGCACATCGGCAACTACGGCGTCAACCCACAGGACATCGAGTCCGCCAAAGTGCAGGCGGCCGGGCTCATCATCAAGGACCAGCCGCGCGCGGCGTCCAACTTCAGGCAAGCGGACACGTTATCGGGTTATCTGGCGCACGAAAACACCGTGGCAATCGCCAATATCGACACCCGCAAGCTGACGCGGCATATCCGCAGCCAGGGTGCGCAGAATGGCTGCATCGTTGGTTTGCAAGCCGGGCAGACAGTGACCCTGGCGGCAATCGACCGGGCGGTAAGCTCGGCGCGACAGGCGCCTTCCATGGTCGGTCTGGACCTGGCCAAAGTGGTGTCGGTGACCGAGCCGTACGAATGGACCGAAACCGAGTGGTGCCTTACCGGTTCCAACGGCGATGGCAAGCCGGGTTTCGGCGCGTTGACCGAACCGCTTTACCACGTAGTGGCCTACGACTATGGCATCAAGTACAACATTTTGCGAATGCTGGCGCAGCGCGGTTGCCGGGTAACGGTGGTACCTGCCCAGACCAGCGCTGCCCGGGTGCTGGCGCTCCAGCCCGACGGCATCTTTTTGTCCAACGGGCCCGGCGATCCGGAGCCGTGCGACTATGCGATTACCGCAGTCAGGGAATTGATCGACAGCGCGAAGCCGGTGTTCGGGATTTGCCTGGGCCACCAGATCATGGCGCTGGCATCGGGGGCAAAAACATTCAAGATGAAATTCGGTCATCACGGCGCCAATCACCCGGTCAAGGATCTGGATAGCGGCCGCGTGAGCATCAGCAGCCAGAACCACGGTTTTGCGGTGGACCAGAGCACCTTGCCGTCCAACCTGCGTGCGACCCATGTCAGTCTTTTCGACGGCACGCTGCAAGGGCTGGCGCGCACCGACCGTCCCGCGTTTTGCTTTCAGGGTCATCCGGAAGCCTCGCCGGGCCCGCACGATATCGCCTACCTGTTCGAGCGCTTCATCGCTTTGATGGATCAGGCTGGGGGGAGAAAAGCATGAGCCCCCGTACCGACATTTGTTTGCGGCCCCCCAAGGGCACGTATGTCTCCTTGCAGGCGGCTCGGCAGGAGATATTTCATGCCTAAGCGCACAGACATCAACAGCGTCCTGATCATCGGCGCCGGCCCGATCGTTATCGGCCAGGCCTGTGAGTTCGACTACTCCGGCGTACAGGCATGCAAGGCGCTGCGGGAGGAGGGCTTCAAGGTCATCCTGATCAACAGCAACCCCGCCACGATCATGACCGACCCGGCCACGGCCGACGTGACCTACATCGAACCCATCACCTGGCAGACGGTTGAAAAAATCATCGCCAAGGAACGGCCGGACGCGATCCTGCCGACCATGGGAGGGCAGACGGCGCTGAACTGTGCGCTGGACTTGTGGCACAAGGGCGTGCTGGAGCGGTACAAGGTCGAGTTGATCGGTGCCAGCCCCGAAGCCATCGACAAGGCCGAAGACCGTCTCAAGTTCAAGCAGGCCATGACCAGGATCGGCCTGGGGTCGGCGCGCTCGGGCATCGCGCACAGCATGGACGAGGCCTGGACCGTGCAGAAGACACTCGGCTTTCCGACCGTCATCCGCCCCAGCTTCACGCTCGGTGGAACCGGGGGCGGTATTGCCTACAACGCCGAGGAGTTCGAGACTATCTGCAAACGCGGCCTGGAAGCCTCGCCTACCAGCGAGTTGCTGATCGAGGAATCGCTGCTGGGCTGGAAAGAGTTCGAGATGGAGGTGGTGCGCGACAAGGCCGACAACTGCATCATTGTCTGCTCGATCGAGAACCTGGACCCGATGGGCGTGCATACCGGCGACTCGATCACGGTAGCCCCCGCACAAACCCTCACTGACAGGGAATACCAGATCATGCGCAACGCCTCACTGGCGGTGCTGCGGGAAATTGGCGTCGATACGGGAGGGTCCAACGTTCAGTTCGCCGTCAATCCGCAAGACGGACGCATGGTGGTGATAGAGATGAACCCGCGCGTTAGCCGTTCATCGGCGCTGGCATCCAAGGCGACCGGTTTTCCGATTGCGAAGATCGCCGCCAAACTCGCCATCGGCTACACGCTGGACGAGTTGCGCAATGAGATCACGGGCGGCGCCACACCGGCGAGTTTCGAGCCCAGCATCGACTACGTGGTGACCAAGATTCCGCGTTTTGCGTTCGAAAAATTTCCTGCCGCCGATTCACGGTTGACCACACAGATGAAGTCGGTCGGCGAGGTGATGGCGATTGGCCGTACGTTCCAGGAATCGTTCCAGAAGGCCTTGCGCGGGCTTGAAGTCGGCGTCGATGGCATGAACGAGAAGACCCAGGACCGCGAGGTGCTGGAGAAGGAGCTTGGCGAGCCGGGCCCGGAGCGTATCTGGTACGTGGGTGATGCTTTCGCGCAGGGCATGAGCGTGGACGAGGTGTTCGCGCTGACCAGGATCGATCCCTGGTTCCTGGTGCAGATCGAGGAAATCGTCAAGATCGAACTCGAACTCGAAACCAAAACCATCGACGTGCTGGATGAACCCACGCTGCGCGCACTCAAGAAAAAGGGTTTTTCGGACCGCCGGCTGGCGCGCCAACTCAAGACCACCGACACGGCGATTCGCAACCGGCGTCGCGAGCTGGGTGTGCGACCGGTCTACAAACGCGTCGATACCTGTGCAGCCGAATTTCCGACCAACACGGCCTACCTGTATTCGACCTACGAAGCGGAAGGCTCCGAGTGCGAAGCCGCGCCTACGGACAGGAAAAAAATCATGGTGCTGGGTGGGGGGCCGAACCGCATCGGTCAGGGTATCGAGTTCGACTACTGCTGTGTGCACGCGGCCCTGGCCATGCGCGAAGACGGTTACGAGACCATCATGGTCAACTGCAACCCGGAGACCGTGTCGACCGACTATGACACCAGCGACCGGCTGTATTTCGAACCGCTGACGCTGGAGGATGTGCTGGAGATCGTCGACAAGGAAAAGCCGCTGGGGGTGATCGTGCAATACGGTGGACAGACGCCGCTGAAGCTCGCGCTCGATCTGGAGGCCAATGGCGTGCCCATCATCGGCACCAGCCCGGACATGATCGACGCGGCGGAAGACCGTGAGAGGTTTCAGAAACTGCTGCATGAACTGGGCCTGCGCCAGCCACCCAACGCGACCGCGCGTACCGAGCCTGAAGCTCTGGAGAAAGCCGCGGCCCTCGGTTATCCGCTGGTCGTGCGTCCCAGTTACGTGCTGGGCGGGCGTGCGATGGAGATCGTGCACGAACAACGCGACCTTGAGCGCTATATGCGCGAGGCGGTCAAGGTGTCGCACGACTCGCCGGTGTTGCTGGACCGGTTTCTGAACGATGCCATCGAGTGCGACGTGGACGCCGTGCGTGACGGTGAGCGCGTGTTTATCGGCGGCGTCATGGAGCACATTGAACAAGCCGGTGTGCATAGCGGCGACTCGGCTTGCTCGCTGCCGCCATATTCGCTGTCAGCGGCCACCGTGACGGAGTTGAAGTCGCAAACCGCGGCCATGGCGCGCGCCTTGAACGTGGTCGGCTTGATGAATGTGCAGTTCGCGATCCAGCGGATTCGCGACGCCAACGATGTAGAGCAGGATGTGATCTTCGTGCTCGAAGTCAACCCACGCGCGTCGCGCACGGTGCCGTTCGTGAGCAAGGCCACCGGCATCCAGCTGGCCAAGGTGGCGGCGCGTTGCATGGTCGGACAGTCGCTGGATTCGCAGGGTATTTACAGGGAAGTGTCGCCGCCATATTTCAGCGTCAAGGAAGCGGTGTTTCCGTTTGTCAAGTTCCCGGGCGTGGACACCATTCTTGGTCCGGAGATGAAGTCGACCGGCGAGGTCATGGGCGCGGGGAAAACTTTCGGCGAGGCATTCGTGAAGTCGCAGCTCGGTGCCGGGACCAAGCTGCCGCGTTCGGGCAAGGTATTTGTCTCGGTCAAACAGAACGACAAGCCGCGAGCAGTGGAGGTCGCGCGCGGCTTGGCGGCGATGGGGTTCGAATTGATCGCCACCAAGGGGACCGCCGCGGCGATCAGCGCCTGTGGTATCGGCTGCCAGGTCGTGAACAAGGTGACCGAAGGGCGCCCGCACATTGTGGACATGATCAAGAACCATGAAATTGCGCTGGTCGTCAACACCGTCGAAGAGCGGCGCAATGCGATCACCGACTCGCGCCAGATCCGCACCTCGGCGTTATTGGCCCGCGTGACTACCTTCACCACCATCGCTGGCGCCGAAGCGGCAGTGGAGGGCATGAAATACCTGGAAAACCTGGGCGTGGTGTCGATCCAGGAGTTACACGCCCAACTCGCGGCATAATTCGAACAGCTCTCCAGGGACGGCTGCATAGTCTTGTAGTCAGTCCCTGTTATTTTTTTGACAAGTGTTTTTATGGTCACCATTCCCATTACCAAAAGCGGGGCTGAAAAGCTTAAATCCGAATTGCACCGGCTCAAGACGGTAGACCGTCCCTGGGTCATCAACGCCATTGCCGAAGCTCGCGCGCAGGGCGACTTGAGCGAGAACGCCGAGTACGAGGCCGCCAAGGACCGCCAGGGATTTATTGAGGGACGGATTCAGGAAGTCGAAGGCAAGTTGTCGGCCGCCCAGGTGATCGACCCCAGAACGGTAGATGCGGCAGGCCGGGTCGTATTCGGTGCCACGGTGGAACTCGAGGACGAAGACTCGGGCGATGTCGTCAAGTACCAGATCGTCGGCGAAGACGAAGCCGACCTCAAGCTGGGGTTGGTCAACATCAGCAGCCCTATCGCGCGTGCATTGATCGGCAAGGAAAAGGGAGACACAGCCGAAGTGCAGGCACCCGGCGGCACTAGGCGGTTTGAAATCGTCGCGGTCAGTTACCTTTAACCAGCCGGGACGGTCTCCAACCCATGCGTGCCTGGCCGGTTTGGGTCGCTGCTCTTTGGTGGGGCAGCCTGACAACGTTGGGCTTTGGTGTCGTGCCCTTGTTGTTTGTATATCTGCCCACCGCGGCGCTCGCAGGATCGACCGCAGCCAAGCTGTTTGAATTTCAGACCTGGGTGTCGGTATTGTTGGGCCTGTTGCTATTGATGGCGTCCCGAGCACTCCGGTGGCCGGTAATCTCGGCCCGGGCTCAAGCCGCGACGGTTTTCATCATCGGCGGCATGTTGCTGGCGCTGTTGGTGCAATTCGGTGTGTCGCCCAGGATTGTTGCGCAGGAGAATTTGCGGCTTTGGCATACGGTTGGCAGTGTGATGTATTTCCTGCAGTGGTTCTGCGCAGCAGCTACCTTCTGGACGCTTGTAAAACCTGACGCCACAATCTCGGAAGCTGCGAAGATTTCGTAGCGAGCGGGTCAAGGTGGTGTCGAGGAGCGCAGCCGTACAAGTGTACGGTGACAACGCAGTTGCGGCGCAGGCTAACAATTGCGCGAAGCGCTTGTTATGCCGGAGGCAACACCGCAGGCGCCAGATTGGCCCGCGCAGTAGAAAGATTTACAGCTTCTAGGCCTGACTGCGTTTTTTCAGGCTGACCTGGCGCGGTTTGGCGCGTTTGACCTGG
>JANYBQ010000390.1 GCA_025360705.1 Betaproteobacteria bacterium
ATCTCGGCTTCCACGACGTTGCCCGGTGTGCTGGCGTCGAACGCGTAAACGGTGGACTTGAGCCCGACTTCGGTACACGCCTTGATCTTGTTGGCCACATAAATCCTGGACGCCGCGTTGTCGCCCACGATGATCACCGCCAGCCCTGGAATCACCCCGCGTTCGGCCAGCGCCATGGTCCACTCGCGGCATTGTGCGCGCACCTGGCGCGCTACGGCGTGCCCATCGATCACTTTTGCAACCATCTGCCATCCTGCCCTTCATTGATTCACTAACCGCGCGAATACTAGACGGCGTGAACGCCGCTGGTCGCACGCGGAACGACCGCGTGTAGCCTGACTGCGACAGATACAAGGCCAAAACGGACTGGTTCCATGCGCAAATTCGCTTGGCGTGTGCACATAAGCAGGCGTCGCTTGCGGACCACCCGCACGAGGGACGCTTAACCATACTGTTGCGATCCCGGGCGCATGTGGCGTCCGACGTACGATTTTGGAGACACGACGATGGAAGACGCATTGGTACAGGCAGAAACACAGGCTCCACGCGGGCGCCGGGCAGGCGGCGGACGCGAGGCCAAACGGGCGGCGCGTTCCGCGCGCAGCGTACAGTCCGCGCCCTACATTACGCGCAAGATTCCGTACTACGAAGTACTGGATGAAGAAGGTTTGCAGATCATCGAGCGCAATGCCGAGACCATTCTGGAGGAAACCGGTATCGACTTCCGCGACGATGCCGAAGCGCTGGAACTGTTCCGCGCTGCCGGTTGTGATGTCAAGGGCGAACGGGTGCACTTCCCGCGCGGCCTGGCGCGTAAGCTGGTGCAGGCCACCGCGCCGCGCGAGTTCACGCAGTACGCGCGCAACCCGGCGCATAACGTGGTGATCGGGGGCAAGAACACGGTGTTCGCGCCGGCCTACGGTTCACCCTTTGTGCGCGACCTCGACAAGGGCCGCCGTTACGCCACCATCGAAGACTTTCGCAACTTCGTCAAGCTCACCTACATGGCGAACCCGCTGCACCACTCGGGCGGCACGATTTGCGAGCCAGTCGATCTGCCCGTGAACAAGCGCCACTTCGATATGGTCTACACCCATATGAAGTACAGCGACAAGCCCTTTATGGGTTCGGTCACGCACCCTGACCGCGCGAAAGACACGGTCGAAATGGCGAAGATATTGTTCGGCGACGACGCGATGGACCCGCTGACCGGCCGGCCGCGTACAGTGATCATCAACCTGATCAACGCCAACTCGCCGATGACTTTCGACGAGACCATGCTGGGCGCGGCGAAAGTGTATGCGCGCGCCAACCAGGCCACCATCATCACGCCGTTCATACTGGCCGGCGCGATGTCGCCAGTCACCGTTGCCGGCACCTGCGCGCAGACGCTGGCCGAAGCGCTGGCCGGCATGGCGTTCGTGCAGCTTTGCAACCCCGGTGCGCCGGTGGTGCTGGGCAGTTTTGCGTCCAGCATTTCCATGCAGTCGGGCGCGCCCACTTTCGGTACACCCGAGCCAGCACTCGTGTTGTACGTGATGGCTGCGCTGGCGCGCCGACTCGGTGTGCCGTTTCGCTCTGGTGGCGGCTTGTGCGGCTCCAAGATTGCCGACGCACAGGCGGCGTCCGAATCGGCCAATACCTTGCTGCCGACCTGCCTGGGCGGTGTCAACTTTGTGTTGCATACAGCCGGTTGGCTCGAAGGCGGCCTGTCGATGGGGTACGAAAAATTCATCATGGACGTGGACCAGGCCGGCATGATGCACACACTGATGGCCGGTGTCGATCTGTCCGAGAACGGACAGGCGATGGACGCCATCCGCGAAGTCGGCCCCGGTAAACATTTTCTGGGTTGTGCCCACACCCAGGCCAACTTCGAGACCGCCTTCTACCGCTCGCCGATCACCGACAACAACAGTTACGAGCAGTGGGAAGCCGAAGGCTCACGCGACCTGGCGCAGCGCGCCAACGCCAGCTGGAAAAAGAACCTGGCCGAATACGAAATGCCGCCCATGGACGTGGCGGTGGACGAGGCGATTCTGGACTACGTGAACCGCCGCAAGGCCTCGTTTCCGGATTCGAACGTTTGAGAGACAAACGCGCGCGGGTAGTTGGTTGAGCAGGGCGCCTCATCGCTCTATGTCTCGTTGACCAGTTGGTCAGTCGGCCAGGGATTTACGCATTGGGTGTGGTGCTTCACTGGATCAGGCCGGCGGGGCACTTGTCTCCGCGTCTGTCCCCCCGGCCTTCGGCCTCCTTCCTTTATGCCGCTGCGCCGAGCGCCCCACCATCCTGCTCCGTCGAGCGTGGTCGCGTTCGAATCTTGCGGACCAACCATGCAGGCTGCCGTGGATGCTGGGATGGGTGGCGCAGCGGCATCAAGGAGGGAGCAAGTGGCCATAGGCCACGACGGAGGGACAGCCGCGGAGCTACCCACCCCGGCGTCCTCGGCTTGTACGCACCTGCGTCCGTATCCTGGTTCCGTCGCAGTAGCAGCGCCTACCGGCCATGCACTGCCAGTTCGGGTCATCACGCCAAGAAACAAGTGCGAGATAGCCAGCCCTCCGCCATCAGCTCTCCGCGCCCGGAACACCTTTGCGCGGTTTACGTTGGGCGTCGTATTTGCGCCAATACGCGAACTCGTCTTCGTGCACCTCGATGTCAATATCCATGACACGCCCCTGGATACGTTCCTGCACGTCGGCTACTGCCTTGTTGTAGACCAGCGGGCCTATCTCCTCCAGGAAAAAGCCGAGTAATGCGCCGGCGGTGACGTTGCCGATCTTCTCGTCCATGTTTTCCAGGAAATAACGTTCGATGGAAGCAATGGCCTGCTGGCGGGCTTCCTTCGCGATTTCGATCGTCATGTGTCGTCTCCGGTGGTTCTAATGCTGTGTAACCGCACGCTGCCGTGCTCATTATGGCCATCCGGCCAGCCCAACTCGGGTCCCGAACCGGCGCGCCATCGACCACGCAGCATTGGCCAAATCCGGATGAATGGGCTACATTGAACTCCGAATTGCGATAGCGTCAGCGCCCGCACGGGCCACTGCAACGCCAAGGAGGTATCGCCATGAACACCGATGCAGTCCCAACCCCGGCGGTTGCCCCGCCAGAATGCGAAGCGGCCGATCCAGCACTGGCGGACGATTGGGCCGCCCTGTGCGCGGCTGAGCACCAGGCCATTGCCGCGCGCCGGCGCAAAGTCCTGGGCGCTGTGGCTTGCGGCAAACAGTCGGAACTGGACCTGCCGCGGATCGGACTGGCGCTTTCGGGCGGGGGCGTGCGTAGCGCCACATTCGCACTCGGCCTGATGCGCGGCCTGGCTGGTGTAATGCAATGGTTTGCGTTCGTGCCCGAAACTTTTGCCGCATTTCGCAGCGTGCCTGCCTGGATGCGGGCCGGTTCGTTGTTGCTGGTATGGCGACCTGGATCGGGCTTACCGCCGCCAATACGCAAATGGCCAACACGTCTTCCCTGCATAGCTTTTACCGCGCGCGCCTGACCCGGGCCTACCTGGTTGCGCGAACTGCCGCGATCGCTGCCGGCCCGGCCCGGCGTGATAGAGCTCTGGTTGCCGCCGCTGGAGAAATCCGCATCGGACGCGCGCGACAACCGTTGAGGCCAGGTGGAAACCACGGATACAGCGCGCCGGGAGTAACGGCGCTTCAACCTCAACCTTCATCATGGCCACTTTCGAAACCCTTCTGGTGCTGGTGGCGTTCTGCGTTCTGCTCGCGGTACTGGCCCAGCGTCTGAATCTTCCGGTTGCCGTTCCTCTGGTTCTTGGTGGCATGGGACTGGCTCTGATTCCAGGCCTGCCGCAAATACAGCTGGACCCGGAACTGGCGCTGGCGCTGTTCCTGCCTCCCCTTCTACAGATCAGCGCCTACCGCACCGACTGGCCGGCGTTTCGCTCGAATCTTCGGTCGATCCTGTTGCTGGCCGTCGGAGCGGTGTTTTTTACCGCGGCTGCAGTCGCCCTGGTGGCGCGCTGGATCCTGCCGGACCTCCCCTGGTGGGCGGCTATTGCCCTGGGCGCCATCGTCGCGCCGCCGGACGCAGTGGCGGCCAGTTCGGTCCTGAAACAATTCAAGCTCCCCAAACGGATCGTTATCGTGCTGCAGGGAGAGAGCCTTATCAACGATGCATCCTCACTGGTGCTCTATCGTTTCGCGGTTGCGGCTGTCGCCGTCGGCACCGTAAGCTACAGCCAGGGGGTGTTGCAATTCTTTGGAATGGCCATCGGCGGCGCTGCCATCGGCTGGGCTACCGGCCGCGTTTGCATGTGGGTGCTGGCCAAGGTCAACGACACCATGCTTGACATCACGGTAAGCATACTTGCGGGGTTCGCCGCTTACCTGGCCGCCGAAGCGCTGCATGCTTCGGGTGTCCTTGGTGCCGTGGCCTGCGGGCTGATTCTTGGCCGAAAGCAGCACGCCGAGTTCACCGCCCGAACACGGCTCGAACTCAATGCAGTCTGGAACTTCGTCGAGTTCCTGCTGGCCAGTCTGGTCTTCATGCTGATCGGCTTGCAGCTACGCGGCATCGTTCAGCGCCTTTCGAGCCAGCACCTGGGTCACCTTGTGGCGCTCGCCGTGGCGGTAGCGGCGACTCTGATGCTCAGCCGCTTCATCTGGGTCTTCGCAAGCGCGTGGCTCCCGCGCCTGGCATTCAAACGCCTGCAGGTGTTGCATCCGATTCAGCCCTGGACGCACCACACCGTAATTTCATGGGCCGGCATGCGCGGTGTCGTGAGCATGGCCGCCGCGCTGGCGCTACCGGGCAACTTTCCGGGCCGCGACACGATTGTTTTCCTGGCTTTCTGCTCGATTTTTGCCACCTTGGTCGTGCAGGGCACCACGCTGGGCTGGCTGGTCCGAAAGCTGGATGTCGTGGAACCCGAACACGCAGCGCCAGAGCCTGAAGAAGCGAAGGCGCGCTCCGAGATCGCCGACGCGGCGCTCGAAGCCGTCAAGTCGCACCTAGGCAATCACGACGGTACCGCACAGACCGAACATAGCGCAGCAGCGACTGAACTCATTGACGAATACGAAACCCGGGCCGAACGCGCAAACCCGCAGGGAATCGATCCCGAAGAGAAATCGGACCAGCGAATCGCCCGGCAGCGCCTGCGCCTTGTCGCTATCGAGGCGGCGCGCGGAAAGCTGCTGCAACATACCGACCAGGTCGATATGGAGACGCACCGAGCGCTGGCTGAAGAGCTGGATCTGGAGGAGCAGCAAATCCGAAACGCATTGGGTGAGGCCTGACTGCACCCAGATGCGTCCCTGTTGAAGACGATTCAGTTTTGGCGGATGGTTACCACCACTTGACCGGGTAGCCGGCCGCGTTTACTCAAGCAGCGGTGGCGACCGCTGCGGCCCGCTTCGCAAGCACCCCATCGAGCCAATCGCTGCGCATGACGGGCACCGCCGTCACCAGCTTCTCGGTGTAGGGATGGAAAGGACCTTCAAAAATGCGCTCGGTCGTATCGAATGCCACGAATGAGCCGCGCAACATGACAGCCGTGCGGTGGGCGATACGGTGCACTACGTCCAAATCGTGCGTGATCAGCACATACGACAGGCCCAGCTCGGCTTGCAGCCGGCGCAACAGCTTGAGCACTTCTTCCGCCACCAAGGGATCCAGAGAAGACGTGGGTTCGTCCAGGATGATCAGATCCGGGTTGGCGGCCAATGCGCGCGCAATACACACGCGTTGCTTCTGTCCGCCCGAGAGTTCGGTCGGATAACGCGTCAGGAAGTTTTGCGGCAGCTCCACCAGGTCGAGCAATTCCCTGGTGCGCTTGTTCACCTCGGCGGCCCCCATACCGAAGTACAAACTCGAAGGCCGGCCTATGGTCTCTTGCAGCGTCTGATGTTCACCCGGCGTGATCGACTGGCTGCCGCCAAGACCGAAATAAAAACTCACCGGGCGGCCAATGGTTTCCAGCAGCGTCTGGCGTGGATTGAGCGCCACGTCGGGTATCTGGTAGACCAGCTGGATCATGCGTTTCAGGTCCTTGCTGCGCTCCCCCAAGCTCCTCGGCAGCTCCTTGCCCTTGAAAAGGATGGTGCCCGCCACGGCCGGCAACAGGCCCGTGATGATGCGCGCCAGCGTGGACTTGCCGGAGCCGGATTCACCCACTACGGCTACCGTTTCGCCACGGCGCACGTCCAGGCTCACGTCGTTCACGACCTTGAACGTGCCGTAGGCGGCATCGATGTGCTCAAGCTTCAGGATCGTGTCGGGCTTGACCGTGGACTGCACCGCCCGTTCGCTGTGCGCCGCGCCGCGCACGGCCACCAGCCGTGCGGAATAGTCCTGCGTGGGGGCTTGCAACACGCCATCGACCGTGCCTTCTTCCACTTCCTTGCCGTGGCGCAGCACCTTGATGCGGTCGGCCACCTGGGCCACCACCGCCAGGTCGTGCGTGATG
The DNA here is from genome assembly GCA_025360705.1 of Betaproteobacteria bacterium. Taxonomy (GTDB): domain Bacteria; phylum Pseudomonadota; class Gammaproteobacteria; order Burkholderiales; family Burkholderiaceae_C; genus CAISIP01. The sequence goes on from JANYBQ010000390.1 coordinate 6,443, forward strand.
TACAAGGCCGCCGTGCCGTATTCGCGGATCAGCGACTTGAGCAGGATCAGCACCTCGATCTGCGTCGTGACGTCGAGCGCGGTGGTGGGTTCGTCCAGCACCAGAATGTCCGGGCGGCACGACATGGCCATGGCGGCCATGGCCCGCTGCAATTGACCGCCCGATGCCTGGTGCGGATAACGCGCGCCGAAGGTATCGGGCTCCGGCAGGTCGAGCGACTTGAAAAGATGGCGTGCCCAGGCTTCGGCCTCGGGACGTTTCATCAACCCATGTACCAGCGGCGCCTCGCACACCTGGTCCATGATGCTATGGGCCGGGTTGAACGCGGCGGTGGCGGACTGCGCTACATAGGCAATTCGGCGTCCGCGTACGTCGCGGCGACCAGCGGCATCGAGCTTGCGAATATCGACACCGTCGATTTCTATCGCACCACCCGCGATATGTACACCAGCACGCGCATAGGACATCGCCGACAGGCCAATGGAGGACTTGCCGGCGCCGCTTTCGCCGATCAGCCCAAGCACTTCACCGGCATGCAGGGTGACGCTCACGTTGTCGACTATCACCGCGCCACCGCGCACCGCTTGCAGGCGCAGGCCCTTGATTTGCAGGATGATCTTTTTGTCAGTCATGCGACGCTCACAATTCTGCTTGTGCGCCCGAGGGCCGTGATTCGATCGACAACAACCAGTCCACGACCAGGTTGACGCCAACGGTCAGCACCGTGATGCACAGCGCCGGCCAGATCGGCGCGAGCATACCGAAGTTGATCGCCGCCGAGTTTTCGCGCACCATGCCACCCCAGTCCGCGAAAGGCGGTTGTATGCCCAGCCCGAGAAACGACAACGCGGCTATGAACAGGAAGTTGAAACAAAAGCGCAACCCAAACTCCGACACCAGCGGCGCGGACGCATTCGGTAAAATTTCGCGCCGGATGATCCACCAGGTACCTTCGCCGCGCAGCCGCGCTGCTTCCACATATTCCAGCACTGTCAGGTTCATGCCCAGGGCACGCGCCAGCCGGAAGACACGCGTCGAATCAAGCACCGCGATGGTGAGGATCAGCACCGGAATCGAAGAGCCGAATACGCCCAGAATGATCAAAGCCAGAATCAACAGCGGGATCGACAAGATCACATCCACCAGCCGGGAAATGACGTTGTCCACCCAGCCGCCAAGCACGGCCCCCGAGAAACCGAGGGTGATACCGATAAAAAACGAAATGACGGTGGTAGCCAGCGCCACCCCGATGGTCGTGCGGGCGCCGTAGATCAGCCGCGTCACCATGTCGCGGCCGATCTGGTCGGCGCCCAGC
>JANYBQ010000413.1 GCA_025360705.1 Betaproteobacteria bacterium
TTCATCGACATCAACTTCGCGTTTTCACGCACGCCGGGGCAACCGAGGCGGTATGTGCAGGATGCGATGCGGGAGCGCGCGGCTGATCTGGCGCCGCTGCTGGCGGAGCCCAATACTTACGTCTATGTATGTGGGCTGAAGAGTATGGAGGAAGGCGTGGTGCTGGCCTTGCGGGATATCAGCCAACGTGCGGGGCATGAGTGGGAGGCATTGGGGGGACTGCTGAAGAAAGAAGGTCGGCTCCATCTGGAGACTTATTGACCATCCCCAGAACTCCTTCGAGCAACTGGTACTGCTTGGGCGGCAATGTCTTCTTCGTCAGCGCCAAGATCTCGTCGAGCTCCTCCTGGGTCGCGTTGACGAGTTCGGGGCGCTGCTTCATGCTGGCAACTGCGAGAGCCGCTGGCGAAAGTCCCGCACCAGCGCGTAGCCCAGCACCTGCGTGATCGATCGGTTGGCCTGGTGCGTCTGGTCCGCCTTGCCTCGCCCCGTAGTCTGCCCCATCACCGTCCAGTTGGCTGCCCGGTAACAGGTGCCACGGAATCGCCGCGGGTCGATGAATGTCTCCACAAAATAGATCGGATGGGCATACAGGCGTTGCCAGTCGGCTGAGAGCACCCGGGCCATGCGCCCCAGGATATGCGAGGCCAGGTGCGCCACCGTGACCCAGGGCAATATCAGAAACCTTGTGTTGTAGGCAAGCAGAGCAATGTTGCGCCGCCGCGCGTGCTGGTCCCATCCGATGAACCGGTCGCGGCTGCCCAGATGCCGGGGTGACGAACTCCACGCCGCGCAAGCCACCGGTCGGCCCTGTGCGTAGACAAGGTACTTCAAATGCTCGCCCACCGGTTGCGTGTAGCCTAGGTAATGGTGGTGCTGCATCAGGCTGTTGAACAACGCCTCCTCGGGCGTGCGCCGCACCTGGCGTACCTCTAGCGGCCTGAGTTCGCCCAGGCTCATCCGCAGCGCCGTCTCATCCACATTCACCAGCGCAGGCGCGTCATGCCGCGCCACCGTGTTGCGCGACACCTGGCGCACCGGCGGCAGTTCGATCCGGCCTGCGCGGTGCAGCATCAGCATCATCGAGCGGCACACCATGTCGCGCAGTGCGCCGTTGGCCTGTATCCAGCCCCAGGCCTCGCAGAGCTTTATGGACAACGCCCGTCGGCTCGCACCCGGATGCTCAGCGATCAGAGCGCCAATGAAGGCAATGTCCTGCTCGGTGATTACACGGTGGCGGTAGCTCAGTGCCTTTTGCATCCGCCGCAATGTAGCGGAGATCAATCTGGAACGTAAGCGGAAAATGCAAACTACCTCATCGTCAACCCAAACTACCCGCAGTTACCGATGAATTCAAGCACGTCTGCCGGAGGGACACGGCTTCCGTGAGCAGATGTGGCTTGCGAACTATCGCCGCCTGCACGCAAGCGACCCGGAGCTGTTTAACCCGGCTGGTCGGTAACCCGCAGGATTGCGGAGCTTCGTCCTCCCCGCCATCGGCGCGGCCGCCTCTTTTCGGGTTATGTGCGTTGTCGCACGGTTCAGCCAGGTGCGAACGCATATGGTAATGGTGCACGACGCTCACACCAACGCGGCGTCGTGCAGGGTGTATTCAATTCGTCACCAGCTTCATCTACAGCAATTCGATTCAGGAGAGAAACAGAATGGCAAACTTCCGCACACTCACATCCGCAACCGGTCTGCTGGTTGCGCTCACGCTCGCTGGCTGTGGGTCCATGAATACCCCCTACAACACAGATGCCTCCGGTACCACCTACTACCCTCCAGCTACTACCTCGGGCGCGCCCTACGTGCAGTATGGCGTTGTGCAGTCGATCGAGCTGGTTCGGCAGGACAATTCCGGCGTCGGTGCAGGCACCATCGTGGGCGCCGTGATCGGCGGGATCGTTGGCAACCAGGTCGGGGGTGGCAGGGGAAACACTGCCGCCACCGTGATCGGCGCTGCTGGTGGTGCATACGCCGGGCATGAAATCGAAAAGCGAAACCAGCAACAGTCCGAGGCCTACAGGTTAAATATCCGCATGCGGGATGGAAGCACCCAGACTTCGATGCAGATCGCCACCGGGGATATCCAGGTTGGCGACCGCGTTGTGGTTGAAAACGGTGTCGCGCGGCGCTACTGATTTTCGGGTTGGGTGCTGGACGCGAATGCCGATCGGCTAGCGCGGCCGAACAGGCGAAGTCGGTCCCTTCGCATGTCCGGCAGTTGAATTTATTCCATATTTCCATAATAATGGAAATATGGAATAAAAATTGCTGTTTTATCCCTTGCTGCCTTGGCCCAGGGCATGCGATTGCGCATTTTCCGCGCGCTGGTAGGTGCCGGCCCGATTGGCATGACTCCCGGCGCCTTGTCCACCACCCTCGATGTGCCCGCCTCCACCCTTTCGTTCCGCCTCAAGGAATTGATGCACGCCGACCTGGTGTCGCAGGAGCGTGAGGGGCGCAGCCTGATCTATCGCGCCTCGATGACCCAGATGAACGAATTGCTGGCCTACCTGACCGCCCATTGTTGCCACGGCGCGGCCTGCATCAACCGTTGAAAAGGAAACCACCATGAAACGATTCCATGTCCACCTGCATGTCGATGATCTCGCCAAGAGCATTGGTTTCTATTCCAGGCTTTTCGCGGCTGAACCAGCACGCCTCGAAGGCGACTATGCGAAGTGGATGCTGGCGGACCCGCCGGTCAATTTCGCGATCTCGACCCGTGGCGCCAGCGCCGGCATCGACCATCTGGGCATCCAGACCGACGACCCGGCAGAACTCGCGGCCATGAAAGCCCGCGCCGAGGCGGCGGATCTGGCGCTGCTCGACGAAGGTGAAACCACCTGCTGTTATGCCCACAGCGAGAAGCATTGGGTGACCGATCCGCAGGGCATTGCCTGGGAGCATTTCCACACGCTCGGCAACATACCGGTCTTCCATGAAAAGGCGGCGAGCGTGGAAGGCGTGACTCAGGCTGTCGCGTCGGCATGTTGCGCACCGGTCGCCGTTTCCGCAACCGTTGAGCCTGCGGCTGGGGCCTGTTGCGCGCCTACGACGCGCGGAAAGCCAATCGGCGTTCCGGTCAAGTCCGCGCCATCCTGCTGCTGAGGTCTTCGATGAGCAGCAAAGTTTTTAATATTCTTTTCGTGTGCACTGGCAACTCGGCTCGCTCGATCCTTGCCGAAGGCCTGATGACGTACTTTGGCGATGGCCACTTCAAGGCGTTTTCCGCCGGGAGCCACCCTATGGGCACCGTCAATCCATTCGCGATATCGACGCTCCGGCAATTGCGGGTCCCGAAGCTCGACTTTGTCTTGACCGTCTGCGACAACGCCGCCGGCGAGGTCTGCCCAGTCTGGCCCGGCCAACCGATGACAGCCCATTGGGGAGTACCCGATCCAGCCGCGGTCCCGGGCACCGACGAACAAAAGGCAAAAGCCTTCATGGACACGGCCATCCTGCTCAAACGGCGGATCCAGCTCATGCTGTCGCTTCCGCTTGGCAAGCTCGCAGGCCTGTCGCTGCAACACGAGATTGACCGTATCGGCACCACGAAAGCCTGAACCCATGACCATCCACGTATTGATCCTGTGTACCCACAACTCAGCCCGCAGTGTTCTCGCCGAAGGCATGCTCAACCATTAGTCACTAACAAGTTATGTCTTCACATATTCTGAGAAGACTTCAACGTATAGCGGCCATGGCCGGGATGATGTTG
>JANYBQ010000515.1 GCA_025360705.1 Betaproteobacteria bacterium
CAGCCATGACGTGGCATGGTATTACTTGTTTGGTTCCGGCTCGTCCGGCTTAGGTAGTCTGGAGATGGACATGAACGACGGTGAGCTGCGCGTCCGGACCAATCTTGAGGGCGACGTCTACATTGGTGAAATGATGATAGATCGAGCGATCCGCAAGACTCTTGATCTTGCGGACCAGTACCAGGCGCCGTTGCTCGTGATCGCCTTTGGCAATGCGTCGCCCAGTGATGTTCCGGCAATGGCCAGTCGTGTGGAGGCGACTACCCTTCAGTGACGGTGCTTCAGCACCGAGGCCCGCCCCGCAGGGCCGAAAGGCCTACCGGCTGAGCCGGCCGAAAACTCCTCTTCGTCGACCCACTGTCCAAATGATCGGCTGCACAGGCACATCCCATGACGGTGGCTAGGCACAGACTACTTGCCATCCATGGGCATCGCCTATGATGGGAAAAACCATGGGGATTGCATGAGTGAGTTCGACATCCCGCGCCTTTGCGCCGACGTAGCGGGTCTTGGGTCTGCTGATTTGCGTTCACGCGCGAAGTGTGCCCTGTACGACGTTGCCGGTCGTCATGTTTGACGGATCGGTATAGATGCTCCCCTTTGCCCCCGGCTCGCGCGCCGTCATCCGCGACGAAGAATGGCTCATCCGCCGCGTGGACCCTTCCACCGATGGAGGTTGGCTGCTGACGTGCGATGGCATCTCCGACCTGGTGCGTGCCAAAGCGGCGTTGTTCCTCACCGTTCTGGAAGACAAGATCGAGGTTCTGGACCCGGCCGCCACAGTGCTGGTGCCTGACACCAGCCCCACCTACAACGCCACGCTGCTGTACCTGGAAAGCCAACGCCGCCGCAGCGTCGCCAATGACGACCGCATCCATCTTGGCCATCGTGGCGTCATGAACCTGGTGCCTTACCAGCTCGACCCAGCATTGCAGGCGCTGCGCCAGCCCCGTGCCCGCATCCTGATCGCAGACTCCGTTGGCCTTGGCAAAACGCTGGAAGCAGGTGTACTGGCCACGGAGTTGATCCAACGCGGTCGGGGCAAGCGCATCCTCGTCGTCACGCAAAAATCCATGCTGACGCAGTTCCAGAAGGAATGGTGGAGCCGCTTTTCCATCCCGCTGGTGCGTCTTGATTCGGTTGGCCTGGCCCGGGTGCGTAACCGCATCCCAGCCAACCACAACCCGTTCAACCACTTCGACCGCAGCATCATCTCTATCGACACGCTCAAGAGCAACCTGGAGTATCGCAACTATCTCGAAAACGCCTGGTGGGACATCATCGTCATCGACGAATGCCACAACGTGGCTGCCAGGGCAGGGGAGGCGGGCGTTTCCCGTCGTGCGCGCTTGGCTCGGCTGCTAGCCACCCGCTCGGACACCTTGATCCTGCTGTCGGCCACACCACATGACGGCTCCGCGCGCAGCTTTGCCTCGCTCATGAGCTTGCTGGATCCCACTGCCATTTCCGACCCGGACGATTACACCCCCGACGACTTCAGCAACAAGGGCTTGGTGGTACGTCGCTTCAAGAAGGACATCCGCGACCAGGTGGGGGCCGATTTTCAGGAGCGCGTCACCACTTGCCTGCGGCAGAGCGCCAGTGCCTTGGAGGAGGCGGCTTACCGCGCGCTGTTGGCCGTCGCCTTTACCCAAGGTGGGCAGCACCGCGCTGGCAAGTACCAGGAACTGCAACGTGTCGGCTTGCAAAAAGCCCTGTTTTCCAGTCCCGCGGCAGCCCTGGAGTCCACCGGCAAGCGAATCGAGTTGCTGCGCGCCAAGGCAAACCCAACTGCGGACGAAGCCACCGAAGTGGAGGGTTTGCAGGTTTTGACCGGCGCCCTAGAACCGGTCGTAGAGGATGCCAAGGCTGTATCTTTCAGCAAATACCAGCGACTGCTGCAGCACCTGCGCGGCGCCGAATTTGACTGGCAGGTGAACGACGCGACCGATCGCCTGGTGGTTTTCTCCGAGCGCATCGAGACCCTGCGCTGGCTGCAACGCCAGTTGGCGGCCGACCTCAAGCTCAAAGGCAGCCAAATCGAGTTACTCCACGGCCAGATGGCCGACACAGAGCAACAGGAACTTGTAGACCGCTTCGGCCGGCAGGACGACCCAATGCGTGTGCTGCTGTGCTCGGATGTAGCCAGCGAAGGGCTGAACCTGCACTACTTCTGCCA
>JANYBQ010000528.1 GCA_025360705.1 Betaproteobacteria bacterium
GTCGAGCGAAAGTTGCGCGCCCGCATGAAGATTCCGGTGTTCCACGACGACCAGCATGGCACGGCGATCGTGGTGGGTGCGGCCATGCTCAACGGCCTGAAAGTAGTCGGCAAGGATCCGGCGAAAGTCAAACTCGTGACCTCCGGCGCAGGCGCTGCGGCACTGGCATGCCTGGGCCTGCTGGTGAAGCTGGGCATCGCGCGCGAGAACATTTTTGTGACCGATCTGGCCGGCGTGGTCTACGAAGGCCGCACCGAGTTGATGGACGAAGACAAGATCGTGTTCGCCCAGAAAACCTCGGCACGCACTCTGAGCGAAATCATAGAAGACGCCGATATATTTTTGGGCCTGTCGGCCGGCGGAGTGCTCAAGCCGGACATGGTGCGCAAGATGGCGGCTAATCCGCTAATTTTTGCGCTCGCCAATCCCACGCCCGAAATCTCGCCCGAGGAAGTGAAGGCGGTGCGCAACGACGCCATCATGGCCACTGGGCGCACCGACTATCCAAATCAGGTCAACAACGTTCTGTGTTTCCCCTACATCTTTCGCGGCGCGCTGGATGCCGGCGCCTCGACCATTACGCTTGAAATGGAGATCGCCGCAGTGCATGCGATTGCCGAGTTGGCGCAGGCCGAACAAAGCGAGGTGGTCGCTGCCGCGTACGCCGGTGAACAATTGGCATTCGGCCCGGAGTACCTTATTCCGAAGCCGTTCGATCCGCGCTTGATGATGAAGATCGCGCCCGCTGTCGCCAAGGCCGCGGCGGACAGCGGTGTGGCCTTGCGCCCGATCCAGGACATGGCCGCTTACCGCGATCGACTGGAAAGTTTTGTCTATGCGTCGGGTGCCACGATGCGGCCTATTTACGCCGCAGCCAAGATCGCCGTACGTAAACGCGTCGCGTTTTGCGAGGGTGAGGAAGAGCGCGTATTGCGCGCTTGCCAAATCGTGGTGGATGAAGGCCTGGCGCGCCCGACCCTGATTGGACGGCCGCTTGTCATGGCCCAACGCATCAAGAAGTTTGGCTTGCACCTGCGTGAAGAACTGGATTACGACATCGTCAATGTGGAACATGACCACCGCTACCGCGACTTCTGGCAAACCTACCACCGCATGACCGAGCGCAAAGGCATGACTATGCAAATCGCCAAGATCGAGATGCGCCGTCGCCTGACCCTGATCGGGGCCATGCTGCTGCACAAGGGCGATGTGGATGGCATGATCTGCGGCACTTGGGGCAATACGGCAATGCATCTGCCCTATATCGATCAGGTTATAGGCAAGCGCCAGAGCGGCAGCACAGGTACTTCCACCGGGCGCCCCACATACGCCTGCATGAATGGGTTGCTGTTGCCGAATCGACAGATATTCCTGGTGGATACCCACATCAACTACGATCCCAGTGCCGAAGAATTGACCGAGATTACTTTGATGGCAGCGGAAGAAATGCTGCGATTTGGTATTCGCCCTAAGGTCGCCTTGTTGTCACATTCCAATTTCGGAAGCAGCGATCTCCCCAGCGCTCTCAAAATGCGGCGTACGCTTGAATTGCTAAAAGTTGAGGCGCCCTGGCTGGAAGTGGACGGGGAAATGCATGGAGACGTGGCACTTAACGCAGCGGCACGCGCCGCCATCATGCCAAACAGTACGCTGGAGGGTAACGCCAACCTCCTGGTCTTTCCTAATATCGACGCCGCCAATATTGCTTACAACCTGCTAAAAACAGCCGCTGGCGGCAATATTGCTATTGGCCCGGTACTGCTGGGCGCGGCCCAACCGGTGCATATTCTGACTGCCTCCACTACGGTGCGGCGCATTGTGAATATGACGGCCTTAACCGTCGCTGATGCCAACGTCACGCGTTAACGTCGTCGGCAACAGCAAGCACTGACTTTCTTCGTTCGCGCTGGGTATTGCTCTGCCCAAATTTTGTGCATACGCTTGCGTTTTTATTGCGGATGAGCGACACTACGGTACTTGGAATTACGGGTAAACCCGCAGTTTTTTCAGATGTTCGCATGATCGCCCGAAGCGTCAAGTTGGTACTCACCGGCTTTTTGCTTGTTTCCGCTTTTTTAGCCGGCCCTGTGCAGGCGAAAGGGCAATCGGGTACACAGAGCGACTCAACGATTTCGATTGCGGAAATGCCCGTGCAAGGGGCGCAGACATATCAACTCATCGTAAATGGGGGCCCATTTCCTTATGAGAAAGACGGTGTTGTTTTTGGTAATCGTGAGCGCTTGCTTCCAGTTAAAACACGTGGTTATTACCACGAATACACGGTAAGCACACCAGGATCCAGCCATAGGGCTACCCGGCGCATTGTCTGCGGAGGCGTTGTCCGGACGCCAGATGCCTGTTATTACACGGCCGATCATTACGCGAGTTTTCGCCGGATCGTACCGTAGATTTTTTTATTTTTTAGAAAGTGAAACGGGGATGGATATGCCACTTCGTCAAGAAACCGAAACACCACTGCGTGGTGTAAGAACCAATATCGTTCAGTCGATTCGTGCCTTCCGGGTACAGGATTTACAGGACGCCGCCCAAGACTTGGGCCAACACTTTCTGTACGCCAATTTGGCCGACGCTCAGTCCAAGCAGGACGTGTTAGACATGATCGGCCAGCAGTTCACACTGCCCGCATACGTGGGCAAGAACTTCGATGCACTGTATGACAGCATGACCGATCCGGTGCACAAATCGGGCCCACAGCCTGGCTTTATCGCCGTGCTGGAACACATACCTGCCAACGCCAAATTCGACAAGGAAGCCCGCGAGCAACTGCTCGATATCTTCCGCGACGCGGCCGACTATTGGGGCGACCGAAAGATACCGTTCCGATGTTTCTATTCTTTTCTGTAGCCCGTTCTGCACACACCAGCCAAGCAGAACGGGCTAACGAGGCAAAGAGCGAAGGCCAGGGCAACGAGGCCTTGTCCGGCATAACTCAGACGACCGAGTCGGGCGAGAAAATGCCGACCGACAAGTTGTTGGATGTTTCACCGTTGGCGCTGCGCATGAGCAGCCCGTTTAACTCCGCTTATTGGCTGGCGGCCGCCTGAAGCCGCAGTCCACTTCCGAATTGAAAAGCCCGTCCATGCGACGGGCTTTTTTTATGCGACTTGCGCCAGCGCGACATATTCCGCGACGGTCACTTCTTCAGCCCGGCGCTGAAGATCGAAGGTGCCGGCGAACCCATGGTCGGCGAGCCATTTTCCCAGAGTATGGCGCAGCAACTTGCGGCGTTGGGCAAACGCCGCCTTGACAATTTCGCCCAATTTAAGCGCGTCCAGCGGGACCAGATCGAGCCGGGGCACCATACGCACGACGGCGCTATCCACACGCGGCGGCGGATCGAAACTTTCAGGCGGCACGGCCAATATGTTTTGCATGGCATAACGCCATTGAAGCATTACGCTGAGGCGTCCATAAGCTGAAGTTGCCGGGCGCGCCACCATCCGGTCCACCACTTCCTTTTGCAACATGAAGTGTTGATCGGTGATGATTTCCGCGAAGTCGAATAGGTGAAACAGGATCGGTGTAGAGATGTTGTACGGCAGGTTACCCACCATGCGCAGACCCGCCCGTCCCGTAGCGTCATCCGACGCGCCTGCAGTGCTGGTCGGAGGCATTTGCGCGACTTGCGCAAAGTCCACCTTGAGCACATCCGACTCGATGACCGTCAAGTCCGACCTCGACCGCAGGCGGCTGGCCAAATCGCGGTCCAACTCGATCACGATCAAATGACCCAAACGCTCCACCAGTGGCTGCGTCAATGCGCCCAGGCCCGGCCCGATCTCGACCATCCGCTGCCCCGGCTTGGGCGCCACCGCGCGAACGATTCCATCCACAATTTGCGCATCGGTCAGGAAGTGCTGGCCAAAGCGTTTGCGGGGAATGTGGTTGCGCAGCTTGCCGGCTTTAGCGCCCAATGTCGTTCATCGTGTAACGAGTCTGGATAGCGCCAGAATTAACGGGGCTTTACGTCAACTCGGAGGCTGGCGCATCTCAACGTACGCGCGGCCGCGCAGCTCCTGCACCCACGTCGCATACGCTTCATTGAGTTTCTTCTCGCGCAGGATGGCGCGTACCGCTTCACGCTGCTCGCGCTGGCTCAGCTGTGCCGTGCGGCGCTCGATAACCTTGATCAGGTGGACCCCAAAACGCGACACCAGCGGCTCGCTGATCTGGCCTGGAGCCAATGTACTCATGGCATCTTCGAACTCGGGCACGAATTGCCCGGCACTGGCCCAACCCAGATCGCCTCCCTGTGCGGCACTGCCGTCCTGGGAATTCTCTTTAGCCAGAGTTGCAAAGTCGGCTTGGCCGGCCAGGATGCGCTTCCTGAAATCGGCCAGTTTTTCACGCGCTGCCGATTCACCCAGCTGAGGCGACAACCGCAGCAATATATGGCTGGCGTGGGTCTGGACGGTGCTCGTCGCGGGCATGCCACCGGCACGTTTTTCGAGCACTTTCAGTACATGAAAACCCGCACCAGAACGTATGAGCGTCAATCCTCCAACCGGCAGGGTCCGTGTCGAGTCCACGAAAAGCGCGGGGTAACGATCGGCTTGGCGCAAGCCGATTTCACCGCCGCTGGCCGCAGCGCCGGCGGCATCCGAATTCTCACGCGCCAGCTTGGCGAAGTCGTCTCCAGCGCGCGCACTGTCCAGCACCCGCTGCGCCTTGGTCTGGGCGGCGGCGATTTGCGCTTCGTTCGCATTGTCGGGTAGGGCTACCAGTACCTGGGCGATGTTTAACTCCGATTGCGTGTCATCCGGGTTCTTTTGCCGGTCACCCAAATATTTATCTATGTCGAGTTCCGAAATACGTACCTTCTGATTAACCTCGCGTTCGCGTATCCGCACCAGCATGAGCTGGTCGCGCAGCTGGCCACGAAACAGGCTCACATCCATGCCATCGGCAGCAAGACGACGGTGAATTTCAGCTACATCGACCCGGTTCTGGCGCGCCACGGATTGCTCCGCATCGTCGATCGCGGACTCGTCTATCTTGATGCCGGCTTCGCGTGCCAGATGCAGTTGCGCGCG
>JANYBQ010000538.1 GCA_025360705.1 Betaproteobacteria bacterium
CGCCATGGTGCTGGCCGAGATGGTCGCCGGCGGCGAGGTCGGGGCCCAGGCCGCGCTCAATACCTTGCTGGTTGCCATCCGCAGCGGCGAGGGATTTCTGAAGATTGTGGGCGAGGTGGGCTGTGGCAAGACCGTTTTGTGCCGGCAGTTATTACATACGCTGCAGGGTGAATGCGTCACCGCCTACATTCCCAATCCGGATTTGGGCCCGAAAGATTTGCTGCTCGCGTTGGCGCAGGAATTGGGTCTCAAACTGCCGGCATCGGCTACCCGGTACAGGCTGCTACAGGCCTTGCACACTTGTCTGCTGGCGCACGCGGCACAGGGCAGGGCCGTGGTGGTCGTGATCGACGAGGCGCAGGCGATTCCAGTTCGCACATTGGAAAGTTTGCGTCTTTTGTCCAATCTGGAGACCGAAAAGCGAAAGCTGCTGCAACTGGTGCTGCTGGGTCAGCCCGAATTGGACCGCACACTCGCGCGTCCGGAAATTCGCCAACTTTTGCAGCGTATTACCTTCAGCGAAAATCTGGGGCCGATGGCGGCGCATCGCGTTCCGGCGTATTTGAAACATCGACTGGCCATCGCCGCCATCGACGAGCGGACCGATCTCGACCTGTTCGAGTCCGGCGCAGCGCAGGCGCTTGCGCAGTTCAGTGCCGGCGTTCCACGGCTGGTGAATGTACTGGCTAACAAGTGCTTGATGCTGGCGTATGGCGAGAACCGCCATCGGGTCACTGAAGCGTATGTGCGCCTTGCTGCGAAGGACACGACCGGTGTCGATGTGGCGGCTTCCTGGTGGGGCCGGCTGCTGGGGGGGCGCCTCAAACACGGTGCCCCGGCCCAAGGCGCACCGGCGCGCAGTGACCTCGCCGGGGACTACCTGAAGCCGCGAACGTGAGTGTCATCAACAAGATGTTGCGCGACCTCGACCAGCGCGCGAATGTCCCAGCGGTTTCGTCGGCGCCGCAGCCACCTGCGCGTTCGACGGTCCGGGGAACGCCGGATGTCACAGCTCGGTCCGGCGGCGCGGCGCGGCGTGGCGGGTATCCGTTGGCGGTGCTGGTCGGTCTGCTGGTGGGTTTGACCGTTACGGGGGTAGGGTGGTGGGTGGGTTTGGGCGGTGCCCACAAAGTGCCGCCGGAAGTACGCATTGCTCCAGCGGCTGTGCCGGCTTTGATACAGCCTGCTGTAGTGCAGCCAGTGCAAGTGGTGTCGGTCCTCGGTCCGCCGGAGCCGAATCGCACTGGCATTGGCACTGCAACCGTAACCGTAACCGGTGCGATATCAGCGGGGCCTGCAGCAAATAGCGCGCGCGTGTTACCGGCGTCGGTTCAATCGGTACCGACGCTCGTACCGCTGGCAGGCGCTCAGCGCGAATCCGTGGCTTTAGGGGCAGAAGGTCGCCTGGCACCCATGCCCGCAACGCCAAGTTCGCAGGCGCAGCTCCCGCATGGCGTTGTGCGGCTTGTGCCGCCAGTGCAGGCAAGTCCGGTTACATCGTCTCCGGCTGCGCCAGGTGTTCCCGTGCCTGTGTCTGCGGAAGTACTCGCAGCAGCGGCGCCAGGGCTGCAATGGCAAGGTGCTGCATTGCAAGCATTGGCGCAGGCGCAACAGTTTTGGAACGCAGGCTCAACCGACGCGGCGACCAATCTCTTGACGGAGTCCCTGCTGGTGCTGGAACGTGTTCACGCGGCGGAACTGGCGGGCCCAGGCTCTACCGCCGCTTTGGCGCTGGTGCGCGAGCTGGTCCGCATGGAGCTGGCACAAGGGCAGCCAGATGCTGCGCTGGCACTCCTTAAACGGCATGAGCGTCTGGTGTCCGGCCAGGCCGACCTGCTGGCCTCCCGTGGCAACGCTGCACAGCGCATTGGGCAACATGCACAGGCCAGCCAGTCCTACCAGGCGGCGCTGAAGCTCCGTCCCGGAGAGCCACGCTGGATGCTGGGCGCAGCGATTTCGCTGGCTGCGATGGGCCAGGTAGCCGCAGCCGCGGAGCTGGTCGAGCAGGCGCGCGGGCTGGACGCCATCAAGCCCGACGTACTGGCCTACCTCAAACAACTGGGTGTGCCGTTGCGCGAACGTTAAAGTGCTTTGAAAACCGGAAGACGGAGCCTCGTAGGCCAGCCGATATGCGCAAAAAAATCAATGTGAATGACCTCGTAGTCGGTATGTACGTGGCGGAAGTAGATGGTCCGTGGATCAACAGCCCGTTGTGGCGTTCAAGTTTTTTAATTTCCGACTTGAAGGAGGTCGAGCAGATTCGCTCCAGCAACGTACGCGATGTATGGATCGATACTGAACGAGGGGAAGATTTTGTTCAGCTGCCATTGGCGACTGCGTCAGAGGCGGGCGTAGTCGGCCAGCAGGCCGAACCATTGCCGCAGTCAGCACCGGGAGCGGTTGCCATGAAGGATGAGCTGGCCAGGGCCGGCAGAATATGCGCGCAGTCCACAGAGGCAGTGGCGTCCATGTTCCGGGAGGCGCGCATGGGCAACGCCGTAGATGGCGAGGGCGCACGCCAGGTGGTGCAGGAAATTACGGATTCGCTTAAGCGCAATGGCGGCGCCCTGATCAGCCTGGCGCGTCTCAAGACCGCCGATGACTACACGTATATGCACTCCGTGGCGGTATGCGCCATGATGGTGGCCTTGGCCCGCCAGCTGGACCTGGATGAGGAAAATATCCGTGCAGCGGGTATGGCCGGTTTGATGCACGACATGGGCAAGGCC
>JANYBQ010000567.1 GCA_025360705.1 Betaproteobacteria bacterium
GCATTCGATTGCCTCTCACGCTCTGAGTCAGGATACAGCGCCGGTAGATCGCCGCCATGATCTGGATCAAGACCGGCTCATGCGATAACCCGCAAAATTGTGTGTATGCGTGGCCTTGCAACGGCGCTCGCATCCCATGTCGCCCGAATCCTTGGCGAACTCGCAACCGAGGACTGGAGAACGTGAATGTTGAAGAAACGCATCTTGTGCGCCGCTGTGCTGGCGGGTCTGCTACAGGGCACAACCGCGGGCGTTGCAGCCGCGCCGGATGCAGCCCCGGCTGCGACTTTGGTAACAGCGCTGGTGCAGCGTATGGGTGCAGGGCAAACTACTGGCTTCGATGGTGTCGTCGAGGCTGTGCGCCAGACGGTGCTCGCCGCGCAGGTCGCCGGCGCGGTGGTCGCGCTTGACGTGAAGGTGGGCGACATGGTCAAGGCCGGCCAGGTGCTGGTGCGTATGGATGCGCGGGCTGCAGAACAGAACACCGCGGCCAGCGAGGCCCAGGTGCAGGCGGCAGGCGCCTCTCTGGAGATGGCGACCAAAGACCTCGAACGCCAGAAGCAGCTGTTCCAGAAGAACTACATCAGCCAGGCCGCACTCGAACGCGCCGAAACGCAGTTTCGATTGACCCAGGCCCAGGTGGTCAGTCAGCGGGCCCAGGCCGGCGCCACCCGCACCCAGTCCGGCTTCTTCGTTGTCAAGGCGCCGTACGCCGGGATCGTGTCGGACGTACCGGTCGCACTGGGCGACATGGCGATGCCCGGGCGCCCTCTGCTGACGCTGTACGACCCCGCGGCCCTGCGCGTCACGGTCGCAGTGCCGCAATCGGTAGCTGCTGGCCTGCCGGCGGAAGCATCGATCAAGGTCCAGTTTCCCGGCTTTTCGACCGGCCGGGATTGGGTAAAACCGTCAAGCGTGAATCTTCTGCCGGCAGTCGACCCCGGTACCCACACGGTGCAATTGCGCCTGGGCCTGCCGCCCCAGTCAGCGGGAGTCATCCCTGCGCTGGCACCGGGACTGTTTGCGCGTGCCTGGCTGCCGACGAACGAGGAGGGCCCGGCGCGTATGGAGGTGCCCGTCGGGGCAGTGGTTCGCCATGCCGAAATGACCGGCCTGTACGTCGTCGGCCCCGACGGCCACCCGGTGCTGCGGCAGGTGCGCCTGGGGTCCATGCAGGGTGACAGGGTCGAGATCCTCAGCGGCGTGTCGGTCGGGGAGCGCATCGCGCTCGACCCTCAGGCAGCGGCCCGTGTTCGTTGATGTACCGCCGGAGACGCCGATGAACACCAGGATGGGCATTTCCGGCCGTATCGCAGCCTTTTTCCAGTCAGCGCGGATCACCCCGCTGCTGGCGCTGGGTGCCTTGCTGCTCGGCGTATTTGCCGTCTGGGTGACGCCGCGCGAGGAAGAGCCGCAGATCGACGTGACGATGGCCAACGTGTTGATCCCGTTCCCAGGCGCGGCCGTACGCGACGTCGAGCAGATGGTCGCCACGCCAGCCGAGCAAGTGCTGTCTCAGATCGACGGCGTCGAACACGTGATGTCAGTCTCCAGTCCCGGACTGGCCGTGATGACGGTGCAGTTCAAGGTGGGCGTGCCGCGTACAGAGGCGTTGGTTCGCCTGTACGACACGGTCAACTCGAATGCCGACTGGCTGCCCAAAGGGCTCGGCGTCCTGGATCCGATCATCAAGCCCAAGGGCATCGACGACGTGCCGATTGTTACGCTGACGCTGTTCAGTAAACAAGCCGACACCGGCGCATACAACCTGGAACGTATTGCGCACAGCATCGAAGCGGACTTGAAGCGTGTCCCGGGCACACGCGAGGTCACCACAATCGGGGGCCCCGGACGCGCAGTGCTGGTCGGGCTCGACCCCGCCCGCATGGCCAGTTCGGGCGTCACCGTTGACGATTTGCGCAGCGCTTTGCAATCGGCCAACCTGGGCCTGCCTCTCGGTGAACTTTTGTCGGGCAATCGGGCAGTGGCCGTCGAATCCGGTCCTTTCCTCAAGGATGCGCGTGAAGTGGCCCAACTCGTGGTCGGCGTGCGCGCCGGAAAACCCGTGTTCTTGCAGGATGTAGCCAACGTAAGCGACGGTGCGTTGCCGGCCAGCCGTTACGTGTGGCATGGCCTCGCGGGCAAGGACGCGGTCGAATATCCGGCCGTAACCCTGAGCGTGACCAAGAAACCGGGGCAGAACGCCATCGACGTGGCCAATGCCGTGATGCAGCGTGTCGAAAGCCTGAAGAACACCGTGATCCCGGCCGAAGTGCAGGTGGCGCAAACCCGCAATTACGGCGCCACGGCCAATGACAAGGCGCAAAAGCTGATCCAGAAGCTGCTGTTCGCCACCGCCTCGGTCGTGGCGCTGGTGTTCATCGCGCTTGGCCGCCGCGAGGCCGCCATCGTCGGCACGGCCGTGGTGCTGACGCTGGCCGCCACGCTGTTCGCGTCCTGGGCCTGGGGCTTCACGCTGAACCGGGTGTCGCTGTTTGCGCTGATCTTCTCCATTGGCATCCTGGTCGACGACGCCATCGTGGTGGTCGAAAACATCCACCGCCATCAGCAGCTTTATCCGGACAGGACCTTGCTGGAGATCATTCCCGGGGCGGTCGACGAGGTTGGCGGCCCCACCATCCTCGCTACGCTGACGGTCATTGCCGCGCTGCTGCCAATGGCCTTTGTCTCGGGCCTGATGGGCCCGTACATGAGCCCGATCCCGATCAACGCCAGCATGGGCATGCTGATCTCGCTGACGATCGCGTTCAGCGTGACGCCCTGGCTGGCGCGGCTGTGGATGAAGGACGCACCGGCCCATGCCGCCAAGGGGGACGCCGCACCGCCTCCAGCGCACGCCAGCGGACTGGCGGCCAGGCTCGGCCCATGGTTCGAGCGCATCTTCCGTCCCTTGCTGGACGACAGGAAGGGCGCGCGCAACCGGCGCCTGCTGGGCCTGGTTGTTGTTGTGCTGATCGCTGTTTCGCTGGCCCTGCCTGCCATGGGACTGGTGCTGTTGAAGATGCTGCCCTTCGACAACAAGTCGGAGTTCCAGGTGGTTGTGGACATGCCCGCGGGCACGCCGGTCGAGCAGACCGCAGCGCTGCTGCACGAACTGGGCCGGCATCTGGCGACCGTTCCCGAGGTCACCGACTACCAGGCCTACGCCGGCATTGCCGCACCGATCAACTTCAACGGTTTGGTGCGCCAGTATTACCTGCGCGCCGGCGGGAACGTGGGCGACCTGCAGGTGAACCTGCTCGATAAACACCAGCGCAGCGCGCAGAGCCACGCCATCGCGATGCGCGTGCGCCCGGCCCTCCAGCGGATCGGCCAACGCTTCGGAGCCAACGTGAAGGTGGTGGAAGTACCGCCCGGCCCGCCGGTGCTGGCGCCGATCGTGGCCGAGGTCTACGGGCCCGAGGCTTCAGGCCGGCGCGAGGTGGCCAAGGCAATACGGGCGATGTTCGCAAAGCAATCCGGCGTGGTCGATGCCGATGACAGCAGCATCGCCGACGCGCCCAGGACATTGTTGCTGGTCGACCGGAACAAGGCCGCCATGCTGGGCGTGTCGCAGCAGGCAATCGTTACCACGCTGCGCGCCGGCCTGGCCGGCGAAGCGATCAGCTACCTGCACGACGGCAGTAAGTACCCGGCCGCCGCCACGCTGCAATTGCCGGCGGAAAAGCACGGCGACATCGACGCGCTGCTGCAACTGGCGGTGCGCGGCGCCGACGGCAAGTTGGTGCCGATCCGTGAACTGGTAACCCGCGGCGACGCACTGCGCGAGCAGCCGGTCTACCACAAGGACCTGCTGCCGGTGAACTATGTCGTGGCCGATATGGCGGGTAAGGTCGACAGCCCGCTTTACGGCATGTTCGGCATGCGCAGCCGGCTAGCCGGCATCAAGACACCCGGTGGCGGCGGCGTCAGCGAATATTTCATCCACCAACCCACCGACCCCTACCGCGACTACGCCGTCAAATGGGACGGTGAATGGCAGATCACCTACGAGACTTTCCGCGACATGGGCACAGCCTATGCCGTCGGCCTGGTGTTGATCTACCTGCTGGTGGTGGCGCAGTTCGGCTCGTACCTGACCCCGCTGATCATCATGGCGCCGATCCCGTTGACCATCATCGGTGTGATGCCGGGCCATGCGCTGCTCGGGGCCCAATACACCGCCACCAGCATGATAGGGATGATCGCTCTGGCCGGCATCATCGTGCGCAACTCCATCCTGCTGGTGGACTTTATCAATCTGCAGGTGCGCGAGGGCGTGGGCTTCAAGCAGGCGGTGGTGCACTCCGCCATCACGCGTGCCCAGCCCATCATGCTGACTGGTCTGGCGGCGATGTTCGGAGCCTTCTTCATTCTCGACGACCCGATCTTCAACGGTCTGGCTATCTCACTCATCTTCGGCATCCTGGTGTCCACCGTATTGACGCTGGTGGTGATTCCGTTGCTGTACTTCATGGCCTACCGAAACCGCCTCACAGCCCTGGCTGCGCCCCTCCTTCCCGTTCCAGCCGTGGTCCCCGATCCGCCAGTTCCCCCCGTTCTTCCACCCAACCTTCAAGGAGAAACTCCATGACATCCTGGCAACTCGTTCGTCTGGTCGCAGGCAGCCTCATTCTGATGTCGCTGGCCCTGGGCATCCCTGGCAGCCCGATCTTCGTCAGCCAATGGTGGCTGGCCGTCACGGCCTTTGTCGGAGTCAACCTGCTACAAAGCGCGCTGACCAAATGGTGCCTGATGGAAACCATCATGCGCAAGCTGGGCGCCCGTGCGGGCACCTGAAGGAGCGCCTGCATGCACCTCGTTTGTCCCTCCTGCGGCAGCACCAACCGCGTTCCTGACGAAAGCCTGCGGAAGGAACTGTCGTGCGGAACCTGTGCCGCGCCATTGATGGCGGCCGAGCCGGCGAACCTGAGTGACGCAGCGTTGCCCAAGTTCATCGCCAAGACCGAATTGCCGGTGCTGGTCGACTTCTGGGCCGCATGGTGTGGACCCTGCAAGGCGATGGCGCCGGTCTTCGCCGCGGCGGCGCGGCAATTGCCCGAGGTGCGATTCGTCAAAGTCGACAGCGACGCGGCACCGGTTGCCAGCGCGCGCTACAACATCCGTAGCATTCCCACGCTGGTCCTGTTCAAGGGCGGCGCCGAGGTGGCGCGCCTGTCGGGTGCGGTGCCGGCCGGGCAGTTGATGACATGGATTCAGCAGCACCTGCGCCGGGGAGTAGCGTAATGCGCCGGCCCTGCGCGCCGCACTGGCGGCGGGTCTCAGCACAATGCTACTCCGATGTAGCGCTGGCAACAGACGCGCTGCGCGTGCTGCGCCAGCAGCAGGTGGCGGTGCGCAGTGCGCTGACGGAGACGCAGGACCGATTTCGCCTCCGCCAGGTTGGCGACCGCACCACACTAGACCTGCTCAATGCCGAGAACGATGCCGCCAGCGCTGAGCTGACGCTGTTGCAGGCCCGCATCGAGTGGCTGATGAATCGCCTGCGACTGGCCGCACTCGCAGGCCGGCTCGACGAAGCCTGGTTGCAGTCCGTCAATGCATCACTGCAAGCGCCCGTCGGCCGTTGAATCCCGCCCCTTCCCAACTCTGGAGACTGTCATGTCACACATCGTCGTACTTGGTGCCGGAACCGGCGGCATGCCCGCCGCCTATGAACTGCGCGAAAAGCTGGGCCGTGAGCACCGCATCACCGTCGTCAACGCGGTGGATTACTTCCAGTTCGTACCGTCCAACCCCTGGGTGGCGGTGGGCTGGCGCGAGCGCGAGGCCATTACCTTTGCGATCCGGCCTTACCTTGCGAAGAAGGACATCGCGTTTGTTGCCCAGCCGGTCACGCGCCTCGACGCCGAAGGCAATGCCGTCGAACTCCAGGACGGCAGCCGGCTCGGCTACGACTATCTGGTGATTGCCACCGGCCCCAAACTTTCGTTCGACGAGGTGCCGGGGTCAGGCCCGCTCGGCCACACCCAGTCGATCTGCACCATCGATCACGCCGAGCAGGCCTGGGCCCACTACCAGCGCTTCCTGGACGACCCGGGGCCGGCGATTATCGGGGCCATGCCCTTTGCATCGTGCTTCGGCCCGGCGTATGAGTTTTCGTTCATCTTCAACACCGATCTGAAGCGCCGCAAGCTGCGCAACAAGGTCCCCATCACCTTCGTGACCAGTGAGCCCTACATCGGACACATGGGTCTGGGTGGCGTAGGCGACTCCAAGACCATGTTGGAGAGCGAGTTCCGCTCGAACGACATCAAATGGATCACCAACGCCCGCGTGACAAAAGTCGAGGCCGGCAAGATGTTCGTCACCGAACTCGACGAACAGGGAGCCGTCAAGAAAGAGCATGAGCTGCCCTTCAAGTACAGCATGATGGTGCCGGCTTTCAAGGGCGTGGACCCGGTGGCCGCCGCCCCCGGCCTGTGCAATCCACGCGGCTTCGTGCTGATCGACGAGTTCCAGCGTAGCAAGAAGTACCGCAACATCTTCTCGGCCGGCGTGTGCGTGGCGATCCCTCCGGTGGAAGTTACCCCCGTGGCGACCGGCGCGCCCAAGACCGGCTACATGATCGAGACCATGGTCACCGCGATCGTGCACAACATCGCTTCCGACCTGGCCGGCCAGCCGGCCAGCGCCAAGGGCAGCTGGAACGCCATCTGCCTGGCCGACATGGGTGACACCGGCATGGCTTTCGTGGCCATGCCGCAGATCCCGCCACGCAACGTCAACTGGTTCAAGAAGGGCAAGTGGGTGCACCTGGCGAAGGTCGCGTTCGAGAAATACTTTCTCTACAAGATGAAGAACGGTACCTCGGAGCCGATCTACGAGAAGTACATTTTCAAGTTGCTTGGCCTGGAGCGGTTGGAGCGCTGAACACGCGTGATGAACGACATGCCAGTGGCTGCGCGCGGCGCGGGCTGAAGCCATGATGATCTGCGACACACATGATTGAGCCTCCTGCTCGAAGCGGCGCCGAGGAAGCTGGCCTGAGCCAGGCCGACGCTGCACGACGACTGGCTGACGATGGCCCCAACGCGCTGCCCGCGGGGCAGCGTCGAACGTTGCTGGCCATCGCCGGCGAGACCGTGCGCGAACCGATGTTCCTGTTGCTGCTCGGTGCGGGTTCGCTCTACCTGGCGTTCGGGGACTTGCAGGAAGGACTGACCTTGTTCGGCTTCGTGCTGGTCACGCTCGGGTTGACGCTGTACCAGGAAGGCAAGACCGAGCGCGCGATCGAGGCCCTGCGCGACCTGACCAGCCCGCGCGCGCTGGTGATCCGCGACGGCCAGAACCAGCGCATCGCGGGGCGCGACGTGGTGCGCGGCGACCTGCTGCTATTGCGCGAAGGCGACCGGGTTCCGGCCGATGCGCTGCTGGTCTCGGCCGACGGCCTGCTGGTGGACGAGTCTCTGCTCACCGGCGAGGCCGTGTCGGTACGCAAGGTCGCCGCGCAGGGTGAGGCTGCGCCAGCGCGTCCCGGCGGCGACGACCTGCCGTGGGTCTATTCCGGCACGCTGGTGTTGCAGGGCCAGGGCACGGCCCGCGTCACCGCAACCGGCGCACGCAGCGAGATCGGCCGCATCGGTACAGCGCTCGGCACGCTGGCGCTTGAACGCTCGCCGTTGCAACAGCAGACGGCGCGGCTGGTGCGCAACCTGGCGCTGATGGCTTTGGGCTTGAGCCTGACACTGGTGCTGGTGCATGGCTGGATACGTGGCGACTGGCTACAGGCGCTGCTGGCCGGCATTGCGCTGGCCATGGCCATGCTGCCGGAGGAGTACCCGGTGGTGCTCACCGTGTTCCCGGCGCTGGGCGCCTGGCGCCTCTCGCGCGAAGGGGTGCTGACGCGGCGCATCAACGCAATCGAAACGCTGGGCGCCACCACCGTGTTGTGCACCGACAAGACCGGCACCTTGACCGAAAACCGTATGACCGTGTCGCATCTGGTGGCCGGTGGCCTTGCGCTCGATGCCAGTGTCCGCATCGACGATCTGGCCAGCGGTGAGTTGCCCGAGGTCTTTCATAGCCTGGTCGAATACGCCATCCTCGCCAGCGCGGAGGACGCATTCGACCCGATGGAGCAGGCCTTTCACGGGCTCGGCCAGCAGTTCCTGGCGCGGACCGAACACCTGCACCGCGACTGGCAACTGGTGCAGACCTATGCGCTGAGCCCCGCGTTGCGCGCCATGTCGCATGTCTGGAGCGCGCCGGTGGGCAGCTCGCAGGTCGTGGCCGCCAAGGGAGCACCGGAAGCCGTGGTGGACCTGTGCCACCTCGGTGCGGCGGCACGCGAGCGCATCGCCGCCAAGGTCGACGCCCTTGCCGCCAACGGCCTGCGCGTGCTGGCGGTGGCACAAGGGCGTTTCGAGGGCCGGCAATGGCCCGCGCTGGAGCACGACTTTGACTTCACGTTCATCGGCTTGCTGGGCTTGTCCGACCCGCTGCGCGCCGAGGTCCCCGCGGCCGTAGCCGAATGCCGCCAGGCTGGCATCCGGGTGCTGATGATTACCGGCGACTATCCGGCCACCGCACGCGCCATCGCCGTCCAGGCCGGCCTGCTGACAGCCAGCAAGCGGGTCAGCCCGGGGG
>JANYBQ010000605.1 GCA_025360705.1 Betaproteobacteria bacterium
CGCTGCGGTGTTCAGGTAAAACTGGCATGGGCGGGCGTGGGCACGGAAAAATGGGCGGTTGCGGTTGTTTGTGTGACCTGAGCGTAGCGATCCGCGCGGCCAGCGGCTTGATATACGTCAAGGCGGCGCGTTGAAGGCGCGGTGCTTTGACGGCAGCCGGTTCTACTCGTGCCGCAAGGCCTCGATCGGATCCATACGCGCCGCGCGGCGCGCCGGAAAATAGCCGAACAGCACCCCAATGGCGGCCGAGAACACCAGAGACAGCAGATTGATCGTCGGGTCAAAGCTGTAAGGCACAGCCATCAGGCTTGAAAGCCCATAAGAGGCCGCGGTGGCGATGACGATGCCCACCAGCCCACCCAGCGCCGATAGCACCACCGCCTCGATCAGGAACTGCAGCAGCACCTCGTTCTCCAGCGCGCCCACGGCCAGGCGCAGGCCAATCTCCCGCGTGCGCTCGGTCACGCTGACCAGCATGATGTTCATGATGCCGATGCCGCCCACCAGCAGACTCACCGCCGCGACCGCACCGAGCAGCGTGGTCAGCACCTGAGTCGTTCCGGACAGAGTCTCGGCCAGCTGCTGGGTGTCGAAGATGTTGAAGTTGTCGTCGTCGCCTTCGGCCAGTTTGCGGCGCTCGCGCAATAGTTGGCGCAGGCTGGCCTTGAGCGGCGCACTGTCGCTGCCGTCCTGCATCGATACCAGCAGCGTGCCCACCTTGCGGTTGCCGGTGACGCGGCGCTGCAGCGTGTGCAGCGGCACCACCACCACATCGTCCTGATCCCCCATGCCGCTCTGGCCCTTGGAGGCCAGGATACCCACCACGTCGCAAGAGAATTGCTTGACGCGCAGTTGCTGGCCCAGTCCGGTCTGCCCGGGCGTGCCTGCGAAGATCTCTCGCCGCACGGTCTCGCCGATCACACATACGGCAGCCCCCGCACGCTGCTCATCGTCTTCGAAGATGCGCCCGCTGGCGAGTTTCCAGTTGCCCGTGGAGAACCACTCGTTGCTGCTGCCGGTGACACTGGTGAGCCAGTTGCGGCCGTTGGCCACCACCGTGGCGCTGGTGTTGTCCTGCGGCGCCGCGGCGGCCACCCCGCCGATCTGCGCGGCGATGGCAACGGCATCGGCCTCGGTGAATTCCGGCACGCCGGCGCCCCCGCCACCGCCAAAGCCGCGCTGGCCGCGCCGTACCATCAGCAGGTTGGTGCCCAGGCTCGAAATCTGCGTCTGGATTGCCTGCGTGGCGCCATTGCCGAGCGTGACCATGGTGATCACGGCGGACACCCCGATCACGATCCCGAGGATCGTGAGGAAGGATCGCAGCATATTGCGTTGCACCGAACGCAGCGCCAGCATGAAGACACTGAACAGCATCAGGTGCTTTCGACCGGCGTCATGCCGGTGGGGGCCGCCGTGACGGGGTGCGGATTGGGCGAGTCGCTGGCGATACCGCCATCGACAAAATGCACCATGCGCCGTGCATAGGCCGCCATGTCGCGTTCGTGCGTAACCATTAACACGGTGATGCCGTGGTCGCGGTTCAGCGCAAGCAGCAGGCCCATGATCTCGTGGCTGCGCTGAGTGTCGAGGTTGCCGGTGGGTTCGTCGGCCAGCACCACGGCCGGTTCGGTGACGATGGCCCGGGCGATGGCCACGCGCTGCTGCTGGCCGCCCGACAACTCGCCGGGCGTGTGGTGCTCCCAGCCATCCAGGCCCACCGACTGGAGCGCCCGCGTGGCGGCGGCGCGGCGGGCACCGGCGCTGTCGCCGCGGTACAGCAGCGGCAGTTCCACGTTCTCCAGCGCCGAGGTGCGCGCCAGCAGGTTGAAGCCCTGGAACACAAAGCCGAGGTAGCGGCGGCGCAGACGCGCACGCTGGTCGCGCGACAGGGACTCGACATGCGCACCCTTGAACAGATACTGGCCGGCGGTGGGTGTGTCCAGGCAACCCAGGATGTTCATCACGGTCGACTTGCCCGAGCCGCTCGGGCCCATGATGGCAACGAACTCGCCGGCCGCGATATCGAGGTCGATGCCCTTGAGGGCCATCAACTCGGACGCGCCGCTGCCGTAACGCCGGGTGACGCCGCGCAGCTGGATCAGGATTTCCGTCATGCCACACCGCCGGGCCGTCCCAAGGCGCGCCGCGCCACGGGGTCACGAAGTGGTACCTTCGGTTCCACGGGGCAGGAGCGTAGCGACCTCGGGGCTGTCATTTCGCTGTAGCCGTCCTCTGGCTGGTGATCACCAGCATGCCGGCTTTCAGCTCACCGCCGGTGATCTCGGTCATGTGGCCGTCGCTGATGCCCGGCGTCACCGGCACGGACACGGGCGCGCCCGCGCCGTTTTTCGGCAACACCCACACCAGCTTGGCCATGGCGGTGCTGGCCCCTTCAGCCGCCGGCCGGCGGTTGGCGCCCGGCATGCGCGGTGTCAGGCTGGACAGCATGCTGCTCTTGGGGCCCGCAGTACTTGCCTCGACGGTTGGTGTAAACCGCAGCGCCGTGTTCGGTACCAGCAACACGTCCTTGCGCTGGGTGGCGGTGATGGCGGCGGTGGCCGTCATGCCCGGGCGCAGGCTTAGATCGCTGTTGTCCACATCCATGTAGGTCAGGTAGGTGACGACGTTGTCGGTGATGGTGGAGCCGAATCCCACCCGCGTGATACGCGCCGGGAACTGGCGGCTCAGGTAAGCGCTGACAGTAAAGGTTGCCTCCTGGCCGACTTTGACC
This sequence comes from Betaproteobacteria bacterium, assembly GCA_025360705.1. GTDB lineage: Bacteria > Pseudomonadota > Gammaproteobacteria > Burkholderiales > Burkholderiaceae_C > CAISIP01. The sequence continues at coordinate 2,735 of JANYBQ010000605.1, forward strand.
GAGCCGACATCGGCCTCGTCCACATAGACCCACAGTCGCAGCCGGGTCAGGTCTTCGGCCACGGTGAAGAGCGTCACGGCCTGCAGCGAGGCGGCAACCGCGTTGCCGGGATCCACGCTGCGCGTCAGCACCACGCCATCGGCTGGCGCGGTAATGGACGCCTTCGACAAATTGATCTGGTCGGTGGAGAGCGCGGCCTGCGCATCGCTGACGCCGGCGCGCGCGCTGGCATCGTCGGCGACCGCGCGGTCCAGCGTGGCGCGACCGGCGTCCAGCTCCGATTTGGACGGCACCTTGCCACCCGACAGTTGCGCCACCTCTTCCAGCCGCCCGAGCGCGGCCCGGGCTTCCTTGATCGTGGCCGCGGTTTGCGCGGTCTTGGCTTGGGCGGCCGTCACGATGGCCTGCGAGCGCAGGATCTGGTCGCGCAGTTTGGCGGTGTCCAGCACCACCAGCACCTGGCCCTTCTTGACTTGGTCGTTGACGTCGACGTTGACCTTGAGCACCGTGCCCGAAAGCTCGCTGCCGATGTTGATCGAGCGCGTGGGCTGTATTGTGCCGTTGGCCGTGACCGTAAGCGTGAGGTCACCGCGGGTCACGGGCTGTGTGTTGTAGACCGGCGCGGCATTCGCAGCCCGGTTCGACAGCCACCACCAGGCACCACCGGCCACCAGCAGTACCAGCGCAGCGGCGGCCCACACGGAAGGACGGCGGTACCAGACCTGCGCGTCAGGCCCGGCGAGCAATGTGGCCACGTCCGTATTGGCCGGTGCCGGTTTCGATGCGCCAGCGCCAGCGCCAGCGGCAGCGGGGCCGGGCGTGTGCAAGGCTTGGGGTTCGGCGGCCAGAGGCAGCGCGGCGGGTGGGGTGGGTGGGTTCATGGGTTGGGTTTCCAGCCACCGCCAAGGGCCTTGTAGAGGCGAACGTGGTCTGCGCTGACGTCCGCACCGGCGCTGGCTACGTTGTCCTGCGTACTGAGCTGGGTTCGCTGCGTTTCGAGCACGGTCTGGAAGTCCACCAGGCCGCTGCTGTAGCGCTGGCGCGCCAGCAAGGCGGCGTTGGCCGCCGCATCGGAGGCACTACGCAGGCTTGCCAGCCGCAAGCGGTCGCCGCGCAACGCGACCAGCGCGTCTTCCACGTCCTTCAACGCGACCAGTACCGCACCGTTGTAGACCTGCCGCGCCTGGTCCAGCGCCGCCTGCTGCGCCTGCACCTGGGCACGCGCGGCACCGCCGTCGAATACCGGCAGGCTCACGCTGGCCAGCAGCGTGCTGACCACCGAAGCGCTATTCGTCAACGCGCCCAGCGTGAGCGCGCTCAATCCCAGCGAGCCGCCGATCGCGAAGCTGGGCCAGCGCTGCGCTTCAGCTTGCCCCACGCGGGCCAGCGCGGCCGCCACCTGGTATTCGGCGCCGCGAACGTCGGCACGCTGGCGCAGCGTCTCGGCCGGGATGTCCAGGGCCAGATCGTCGCCGGCCCGCGGCACCGGCCTTGCCACGGCCAGTTGCAACGTCAGTGCCGCGGGGGGCTGGCCGGTGAGCACGGCCAGCGCATGGCCCATCTGGTCTATGCTGGTCTGCAGCGCGGGCAGCCCGGCGCTGGTCTGCTCGGCGGCGGCGCGCGCCTGCTCGGTTTCGAGCGCAGTGACAAGACCCGCCTGCTGGCGCCAGTGCGTGATCTGCAATGTTTCGCGCTGGCTGGCCAGGTTGTCACGGGCGATGATCAGGCGCGCCTGCGCGCTGCGCAGCAGGATGTAGTCCAGCGCCACCTCCGCGGCAATCTGCACCTGTACGTCACCCAGGCTGGCAGCGCTGGCGAGCACCGCGGCGTCGCCGGCATCCCGTGCACCGCGATTGGCGCCAAAGACGTCCGGCACCCAGTTCGCGTTCAAGCCGGCATGGAAGTTGTTGCCGGTGCTATGGCCGCCCGCCGTGCCGTATTGCGCCGATGCCGAACTGCCCAGCGCCGGCCACAACGCGGCTGCGGCCACATCGCGCAACGCCTGCGCCTGCCGCAGCGCCGCCTGGGCGCCGTTGACGCTGGCGTTGGCCTGCACGGCGCGGCTGACGAGGCTGCTGAGTTGCGGATCCTCAAAGCGCTGCCACCACGCGGTCAGCGCGGCACTGTCCCCACCACCGGCCCGCGCGCCGGCCGCGTCGCTTGCCGACCAGCCCGCCGGCACCGCGATGGACAGGGGCGCCGGCCCCTGCGGCGCCAGAGCGGCGCAAGCACACATGGTCAGCAGGAAAACGGCGCAAGCCAACCATGCCGCCAATGGAAGCCATCGGCGTCCCGCAGGAAGGTGTCCGGGCCGCCGGGAGACCAAAGCCGCAGTCATGAACACACGGGTTGCATGCCCCGCTTTCGCGGGCTGGGCAGGGCCTTCATGCGCCGGAGCGCAAGATCCACGCACATCTGTACCGAGGACACGTCGCGTGGTGACGAGAGATGGTCCAGCGAAAGGACGCTGCGGTGTTCAGGTAAAACTGGCATGGGCGGGCGTGGGCACGGAAAAATGGGCGGTTGCGGTTGTTTGTGTGACCTGAGCGTAGCGATCCGC
>JANYBQ010000054.1 GCA_025360705.1 Betaproteobacteria bacterium
CCGACGAAGGCGGTTCCGGCGAGGTGCAGGACAAGGTCAAGATCGCGCTGTCCGAGCTAATCGCCAAGGTGAACGATCTGTTCGAGGGCGACCTGACGCCGGGCGATAAGCTGGTCTACGTCAACGACGTGATCAAAGGCAAGCTGATGGAGTCGGAGAAGCTGGCCGAGCAGGCGCTGAACAACACCAAGGAGCAGTTTGCGAACTCTCCCGACCTGGCAAAGGAGATACTTAGCGCGGTCATGGATGCGTTATCTGCACACAGTGAGATGAGCAAACAAGCGCTCCACTCGGAAGCCATACGGGACGATATTAAGGATGTGCTTTTGGGCGCAGGCAAACTGTGGGAAGGCCTTCGGGGGGAAAGCGCTGACACTAGCCACGCGGTGTGACGGTGGCTGGCGTGGAGGAGGCTCCTTCAATTGAGAGAATGGAGCCATCATGAGGAAGTCACCGAAGTTTTCCCCCGAAGTTGTCGAACCAACTCGAGGGCTGAGTGCTTCTTTGCCACGCTGGAATGCGAGCTGATCAATCGGCGAATCTGGGAAAGCCAGGCTGGGGCACGCACGGCCGTGTTCATCTGGAGAGGGACGCTACAACTCGCTTCGGCGCCACTCTGCCTTGGGCTACCAATCTCCCATCAACTTTGAAAAGGATGCATCACCTGAGACTCACTACCACTGAACACGGGTTGCCCACCGCGTCGGTCGGTTCGTCGCAAGCGACCACCGACGCCGTGGACACTCTGCATCGTTTGCAACCCGCCCGCAGTCCACTTAAAACTCGGGGAATGCTGTTCAAACAAGCGGAGCCACTTCACTTGGCGTCGCGCACGATGATGATGTGCCGATCAAAGTCGACGTCCTTGATGCGCAGGCGCATGGCCTCCATCAGGCGCATGCCGGTGCCGTACAACAAGTGGGCCACCAAGGCAGGCAGCCCCGCCATATGCGCCAGGATGCCGGCCACCTCGTCGCGCGTCAGAACGCTCGGAATGCGCCGCTTGTGCGCGGGCCGGTTGATGCCGTTGAGCCACGGCAAGTCGACCACCAGCACCTCGCGGTATAAAAACAGTAGCGCGCTCAAGGGTTGGTTGTGCGTGGAAGCTGAAACATGCCGCCCCGTCGCCAGCATGGTAAGGAAAGCCTCGACCCCTTACGCGCCAATGTCACGCGGGTGCCGCATCAGCCCCGCATGCGCAGACCACCGGACGAAAAAGCGAACCCAGTAAACGTAGGCCTGCTCGGTGCTGAGGCTATAGTGCAAATACCGAATGCGCTCGCGCAACTGGTCCAGCAAGCGGCTGGACTGGAGTAGAGGAGTGCCGGGTTTCTTGGAAATTTTATAACTGGACGTTTATCCAGTATAGTCGCCAAAAAACCAAGCCGCAAGCCGCTTTCAGGAGATTTTATGGCCATCTTATCGAGCATCGCCAGGTGTATGGAGCGATCTTTGCTCTGGACATTGCGTTCGGCGTCATGCGAAGCTCGGTTTGCGTAAAGTTCACATATTTGCTAACATTAGTGCATGACGTTTCAAATCGAGTACTTTCATGAACGAGTACTTGCTGACATTGAAATGTGGCCTGTTGACGTACTTGCTGACTATGCGCGCTTGGTTGAACTATTGATCGAGCATGGGCCAAGTCTTCGTTTGCCACACTCGCGAGCTTTTGGCGACGGATTGTTCGAACTGAGACCTCGAGGGCGGTCAGGTATCGGTCGCGCGTTCTACTGTTTTCTCATCGGAAAGCGTGTAATCGTTTTGCATGCATTCATCAAGAAGTCGCAAGAGACGCCGGATCGAGAGTTGAAACTAGCGCGAAAGCGTCTGAAGGAGTTACAAAATGGCTGAGCTTAAGTACCGTCCTGTCGCTCATGATCACGAGGCGTTTCTTGCAAAGGCGCGCACGCGCGCGGGTTTCTCTGCGGAGTACCAGTCTCTTGAGTTGGAATATCAAGTTACCAATCAAATGTTGAAGGCTCGGTCACGCGCGGGCCTCACTCAAGATGTCGTGGCAGAGAGGATGGGAACGACAAAGAGTGCCATCTCGCGACTTGAATCGGCGGGCAAACATACGCCCTCGCTCGCCACCCTCAAGCGATATGCCACCGCGGTTGGGTGCGAATTGCAGGTCAAGTTCGTGCCACAAAAGTCAGCATGATGCCGAACTGGTCATTCCACACGGACGCCTGTGGCGCCGGTGATTTCCAGCGTTAGACCCCACAGTTCCCACTCGTCCCCTCATCAAGGAGTGCAAATGCCTACGCCGTCGAAGAACACACCAGTAACGCAGGCGACGGTGGGCCAAACTTATGAGGACCTCTTTGCCCCTTGGGTGAAGGCGATGGGCCTCGTTGATCTCCAGGTGGGCGTCGGAATCGCATCCGCGAGGTTGCCGCAAAGCCCGGACCTACAGTGGGCAAGTGGCTCAATCTGCAGCCAAGCTCTTATGTCTGCAATTGACACCGTCGCCTCGCTAGTGTAGTGCTTCGTTCTGTTTAGAACTTAAGCGGCTGTTGGCGCGAATGACCTTTGCCAAGATGTCCTGCGCCTTGGCGGTCCAGATGAAAGGTTTGGGATTTTTGTTGTGCACGGCGATGTACTCCTTGATGGCGGCGGTCAGTTCAGGCACGCTGCGGAACACGCCATTGCGCAGGCGCTCGGTCGTGATATCGCGGAA
>JANYBQ010000028.1 GCA_025360705.1 Betaproteobacteria bacterium
CGACACTGCCGCGGACCAGGCCGGCGACGACGATGCGCGGCGCTCGGCGGTGCGTCGCGCACTGCAATGCGGTGCTGTTGCCGCCGACGAGGAGGTCTTCGTCAACGACCTGCTCGACGTGAGCCAGCCGCACGCGTTGAAGCTGGTCTTCGATGCGATGGACAACGCCAGCCGCACGCGCCGCAGCAGCGCGGCGCTGACTGCCGTGCTGCAACGGGCGGCGCGCACCCGCCCGCTGCTGCTGAGCCTGGAAGACATGCACTGGGCCTCGCCCGACGTGCTTCGGCTCAGCGCGGCAATGGCCACGGCCACGGCCGACGGCGCGCTGATCGTGCTGCTGACATCGCGCGTCGATGGCGACCCGATGAACGCCGTGTGGCGCGCCGGCGCTGGCGGCGGCGCCTGGCTATCGATCGACCTGGCGCCGCTGCGGCTCGAGGAGGCACGGCAACTCGCGCGCGGCTTGATCGAGGGGAGCAGCCGCTTCGTTTCGGAATGCATCGCGCGCGCTGAAGGCAACCCACTGTTCCTCGAACAGTTGTTGAGAACGCAGAGCGAAGTCGTCAGCGTGCCGCCGACGATCCAGAGCCTGGTGCTCGAACGCGTGGACCGGCTCGCCGAGCCCGAGCGCAGCGCGCTCCAGGCGGCTGCCGTGATCGGCAAGCGCTTTTCGCTCGAGAGCTTGCGCGCCGTCGTTGGCCGGCCGGGCGTGATGTGCGACGCACTGCTGGCGGCCGACCTCGTCCGCCTTGATGGCGGGGGCTTTCTGTTCGCGCACGCGTTGATCCAGGAGGCCGTATACGCATCGACCCTGAAGAGCGTGCGGCGCGAGCTGCACCGCAAAGCTGCGGCATGGTTCGGTGATGCAGCACACGCCGAGCATGCCGAGCCCGTGCTTCACGCCGAGCACCTGGACCGCGCCGGCGACCCCGGCGCGGCGCAGGCCTACCTGGCGGCCGCCACACGCGAAAACGGGCGCTTCCGCCATGAAGCGGCCCTGCGCCTGAGCGAACGTGGCGCCGCGCTGGCGGCGACGACATCAAACCGCGCGGCGGCGTGCGACCTGGCGCTGTTGCGCGGCGAGGTGCTGCGCGAGATGGGCCGCTCGCCGGACTCCATCGCCGCGTTCCGCGCCGCAGCCGAGGTCGCGACGGACGACGTTCAGCGCTGCCACGCTTGGATGGGCGTGGCCGCCGGCAACCGCATCACCGGTGCCTTCGACGCTGCGATGGCCGCGTTGGACCAGGCCCAGCCGATCGCCGAGCGGCTCGGCCTGCCGCTGGAGGGCTCGAAGGTTCACCACTTGCGCGGCAACCTGCTGTTCGCCCAGGGCAAGGTGGCGACGTGCGATGCCGAGCACCAGCTCGCGCTGGCGCACGCGGTTCGCGCCGGCAGCGTCGAATGCGAAGCGCAGGCCTTGAGCGGCCTGGGCGATGCGCAATACGCGCAGGGCCGGATGCGCAGCGCGCTGGCGTACTTCCAGCGTTGTGTGTCCTTGTGCGCTGGTCGCAACTGGGTGCGCATCGAAGCCCCGAACCGCTGCATGACCGGCCATTGCCAGTGGTACCAGAACCGGCTCGGCTCCGCCATCGACGAGGCGCGACGCGCCTGTGACGACGCGCACCGACACGGGGTGGTGCCGGTGGAGGTCTTCGCGCAGACCAGCCTGGCGCAGTTCCTGGCCGAGGCCGGGCGCATGGAAGAAGCCGAGCAGGCGTGCGACCACGGCCTGGTGCTGGCGCGTGCGGCGGGGTCGCGGCGCTACGAGTCCACTTTGCTGCACTGGCTCGCCGGTATTCGCCTGGCACAAGGGCAACGCGAAGCGGCACGGCATCACCTGGAACAGGCCCTCGACCTGGCCCGCGAGACCGGCCTGGGCTTCATCGGTGCGGCGCTCTTCGCACGCCTGGCGCGGGCGGTCGCCGACCCGCAGGCGCGCGCGCAGGCCTTGCGCGAAGGCGAGGGGCTGCTGCGCGGTCCCGGCCTGGCGCACGGCCACCTCTGGTTCTATCGCGACGCCATCGAGGCGAGCATCGCCGCGGATGAGTGGGACTCTGCGTTGCGCTATGCCGATGCCCTCGAAGCGTTCGTCGCGGCCGAGCCGCTGCCCTGGGCCACGCTGCTGGTGGCCCGATGCCGCGGCCTCGAATCTCTTGCGCAAGGCAGGGACCGCGAGCTTGCGCTGCGACGGCTGCGGCAGCTCAGGGCCGAGGTGGACGCCGCAGGCCTGGGCTGGGCCTTGGCCGGCATCGACGCGGCGTTGGCGCCATTCGGTTGATGAGCCGCCGCCCGGGCTGAACTCGTCTTTGCGAAGATACGACGCTCCAATAAGCGCTGCTGATCTTTAGCACGGTTTCCAATTGACTCTACAGCCGGGTGTCGAAGGCAGACGCCAAGGCCTGGTTGCGATTCCCGGCAGGTAAAGTGGCGCCATGCATCTGCTCCGCCCCGCCTCTGTGTTCGACGCGATATACCCCACCCGGAGGGCGGCTTGATGCAGCGCAAGGCCCATCTCGATGCGCTGGCGATTGGTTTGCTGTTGGCGTGTTGCCTAGTCTGGGGCGGCCAGCAGGTGCTGGCCAAAGCCACGATTGCCGAGATACCGCCGATCTTCCAGGCCGCGTTGCGGCTGGCCGGCGCAAGCGTGCTGTTGCTGCTGTGGTGCGCGCTGCGTCGCATACCTCTTTTCAAATCCGATGGCTCGCTGGGCGCGGGTCTGCTGGCCGGAACATTGTTCATGGCCGAATTCGCTTTTTTGTTCAGCGCGCTGTCGTTTTCCAGCGCTTCACGGGCCACCTTGCTGTTGTACACCTCGCCGTTCTGGGTCGCGTCGCTGCTGCCGCTGATCATCAAGTCCGAGCGGCTGCGCCTGCCGCAATGGATGGGCTTGCTGCTGGCTTTTCTGGCGGTGATGTTCGTATTGCGTGAAGGTGTTACGCAAGGCGCGAGTCCGCAACAATGGAAGGGCGACCTGCTGGCGCTGGCCGGCGGCATGGCGTGGGGACTTACCACCGTGGCCATACGCAGTAGTAGCCGGTTGATGGCGGTCTCGGCCGAGAAACTTCTGTTTTATCAAGTTGGCGTGGGCGCAATCTGCCTGCCGCTTTTGTCGCTGCTGCTGGGCGAACAATGGGTCTGGCGATGGAGCACTTTTGGCATGGTGTCGCTGGCCTTGCAGACCGTGGTGGGTGCCTTCGTCAGTTATCTGGTGTGGATGTGGATGCTGGGGCGGTACCCAGCCACACGGCTCTCGGTGTTCGTGTTCCTGACGCCCGTATTCGCGTTGTTGTTCGGCGCCCTGTGGCTCGGCGAGACCGTGAGCGTCAACCTCGTGCTAGGCATTGCGCTGGTGGGTGCCGGCATCGTGCTGGTTAACCGCAGGTCGGCGGTCTGACGGCCAGCACCGGCGAAAATGCCGCTTTCACCAGCGGAGCCCTGAATGATCGTTCGCATCGAAATCGACCGCACCGGCGACGTCTATGAATACCGCGTGCTCGAAGACGGCGCGGTGTTATTCGACGACAGCGGTTTCAGATCGGTGGTGCACTGCCTGGCCGCCGCGGTCGAAGGCCTGCCGCCTCCGGTGCGTGCGGTCGAGATCGCGTGCGGCGGCATCGTTTCCGGCACTTATCCGCTGCATGTCCTGGCCACCAGCGCGGCGCAGGTGGCGCAACACGCGGTCAACACCACAGCGGCGGTCTACGAGGCGATGAAGGGCTGAGAACCTACGCGTCAATAAGGCGGCCCAGCGCCGGGGTCCCTTGGGATCCCGGCCCGAAGGGTTGTGTCGGGAAAGCGCGTCTGCGTCGTTGCAAACCTTGCCCAGGGATCTACTCTGGCCTGCGGCTTGCGCCTGGCATCCATCGCTTTCTCGTCACAACGCAGGGTGATCTTATTCACGGATGGGTTCTAAATCCCGAGACGCTTGGAGTTCATGTCGGCGCATCCCGTAGAGCGAGCGCTTGGGGCATCGGCTCCAACAGGTCGATGTCGGCTTGCAGAACATCGCCACGGCCGTCCGGCGCCCACCAGAACCAAACCGTGCGAAGCAATTCGGTTCCGGTATTGACCATCCGGTGCAAAACATTCGGCGCATGGTAGACGGCCATGCCGGGTTGCGCGATGAAAGTTTCGTTCCCTACGGTCCATTCGGCCCTGCCGCCCATGACGTAATAAATCTCGGGCGCCGGATGCGCATGCGCCGGATAAAAGCCGCCTGGCTGCAATTCAAGCACTCCCATCCGCACGTCTTTCTCGGGCACCCCCGCAAAGCCATCCTGCGCACCGCCAATCAAGGTGTTCCAGCGCACGACCCGTTTCAACGCTTCCGGATAGTGCGGCGCTGATGTCCAGGCCACCTGGTCCACCGTGACATGGCTTGAAAGTTCCGATTTGTCACGCATCCCGACGCTCCTCCCTATTGGATCAATGCAATTTGGTTTTAGCGCCGGCCACTTCCATGCCAGCAAGCGGCGGCAGACCAGGTGTTGTGGGTTGTGCGACGACAATTTGGAGCAACCGGCGATCCCCGTCGTTAAAGCTTACTGCAAAAAGCCCATGCCCCGGTTTTCCCGCACCTCGGGTTTGAGCCGATGTTCGGCCTCCAGCTGTTGCAGGAATTCAGGCGCGCCAAGTTCCACGTCCAGGATCGTTGCCTGGCGCTTGACGGCCGCGAAGTCACCCGCGCACAAATGCTCCAGCAGCGCCAGGCGCAAGCGTATTGGGGGTACGAGCAACGCCGCATCGCCCGCCAGCGCCTCGACCAGGAACATCGTCTCGCGTTGATCGCGCGTCAGCGGTTTGAATTTGATCTTGAACGTGAAGCGGCGCAACGCGGCCTGGTCCAGCCGGTCGAGCAAATTGGTGGTGCAGATGAAGATGCCGTTGTAGCGCTCCATGCCCTGCAGCATTTCGTTGACCTCGGTGACTTCATAGGTGCGTTGGGCGCCCCTGCGGTCCCGCAGAAAGCTGTCGGCTTCGTCCAGCAACAATACCGCCTTTTCGCTTTCGGCTTCGCGGAACATCGCGGCCATGCGCTGCTCGGTTTCACCCACGTACTTGCTTATCAGGTCGCTGGCCTGTTTGATCAGCAGCGGTTTTTCCAGCGCCTGGGCGATGTGTTCGCCCAGCGCCGTTTTGCCAGTGCCCGGCGCACCGTAAAAACACAAGGTGCCGTGCCCGCGTGCGCGTAGTGCATCCACAATACGCGGCATCTCGAAACGGCTCTCGACATTCAGCATGGCAAGGTCGTAATGCGTCACCATGCGGCGCGCGGTGCCGGGGTCGGGGTGGGTGCCCAGGGCCAGGTCGGCGTTGCGCAGTTGGCGTTCAATCAATTTCTCGGCGGGGTGCTGCACGTTGGTCTCCGCGGAAATGGCGGCTGCGCCAGTGTCGGGCGGCTTGTCGACCAGTCCGGCGAAACGCACCGCGGTACGTATTTGCGCGGGTGTCAGGCCTTTGCGTGCCGCCAGCCGTTCAACAAATGCGTCGGACACATGTACCCCTTCAAGCGTGCGACGCACCAGCGCCTCGCGTGCGCCGGGCGGCGGCGATTTGAGTTCCAAGTGATAGGCAAACCGGCGCCGGAACGCCGGGTCGATCTGTTCGATGCGATTGGTAACCCAGATCGTGGGCACATTGTTCGACTCCAGAATCTGGTTGACCCAGGCCTTGCCGCTGACACTGCCGTGCGACGGCGCCGCCACCTGGTCGGCGCGCGCCAGCAACTGCGCGGCTTCACTTGAGATGGGCGGAAACACGTCTTCCACTTCGTCAAACAGCAGGGCCGCCTGCGCGCTGCCCTTGAGAAAAACCTGCGCGATTTGCAGCGAGCGATAACGGTCGCGCCCACTCAGCGAGTTGCCGTCGCGATCGGCATATTCGACTTCGAACAGTTCCAGCCCGGCGGCTTGCGCGACCACCTTGGCCAATTCGGTCTTGCCCGTGCCGGGCGGACCGTAGAGCAGGATGTTGATACCGGTTTCCTTGCGCGCCACCGCATTGCCTAGCAACGCGCACAGGACCTGCGTTTCGTCCTGTACAAAGGAGAAGTCGGTGATGGTCAAACGGCTCTTGCTCGACGGACGCGTAAAAACCGCCATCAACTCGGCCTGGTCGCGGTACTCGCGCATCAACACGGGAGGCAATTTTTCGCTGACCTTCATCAGGTCGGCCAGGTCGGTAATGTTGTGTTCGGAGATCAGGTTCTCGACCAGGCCGATGCGCTCCAGCCGGGAGCCCGCGCGCAGGGCTTCACCCACTTCGCTGGCATTCACGCCGGCCAATTCGGCGATGGCAGCGTAAGCCTCGGGCGCGTTGTTGACCTTGAACTCGACCAGAATGCTGCGCAGGTCGCGCTGGTAACGCGCCAGCGTGCCGTACAGCAGCAACGCGCGTTCGGCCTTGTTGAGTTGCAGCAGGCTGGCCAGAGCGTCGATGTTTTTCTCGACCAGCGTGGACTGCTTCTTGAGGGCCTGCGTGAGCCATTCGCCGGTGACGGTCAACAGCGAAATCAAATCCTTGGGCTGGTCCTTGGCGTATTCGTCCAAATAGAAGAACAAAGTGCCTTCTTCGTACGGACCGCGCCAGACGCCGTAGCGGGCCAGGAAATCGGCATCGCCCAAGGCGTCGTGGCCGCGCCAGTATTCATTGATGCCACAGCGGCGCAGCAGAAATTCGCGCACGCGCGCCAGCACCGGAGCCGGCCACACTAAATGGCGCCCGGTCAGGGCTACCACGCCATTGAGGTCGCGCCGCACATTGAAATTCGAGCCACGCCGTGCCGCCAGCGTCAGCACAAAATGCGAACACATCAAGTCCAGCACCGGGGCTTCCTTGAGCCCCGGCGAAGGGAGCGCCAACGCGCCAGCCAGTTCGGTAACCAAACGCTTGACCATCAAACGCCTCCAACGTTTCACCATAACGCAGACCGTGACCGGAAGGAAGACCTTGTCGTAAAAAAGGACTTCTACGCCAAGCCGTCTGGCATGGGTAAGCTTGCTTCGCGTGGTGTTTGCGCCGGTGATCGGCGTGCCGATGGTGCTGGCTGTGTTGGTCTTTCTGGCGCTGGACAACACGCCACTGGTGAAGGTCTTGCGGCGACCGCCGGCAGTCCCTTATCCGATGCCGTCGGCCTGTACAAGGAACTCGACGATTCGCGCGGTGGCAGCGGATTTTCTTTCAACGACCTTGCGGCGAATCGTTCGGGCACGCGTTTTGGCGAAATGGCTGCTGCCAGCCTTGGCGGCGCGGCGCGGTTGTACCGCCAGGCAGATCGCAGCTTGCGTGAACCTGATTTTTTCCCCGATGTCGGGGAACTGCCGGAATACATGAACGAGATGGAATTCAAACGCCGATATGGAGGGATCGGGCAGCCGGCTTATCTGAAGGTACTGGGTGAAATTGAGCGGCGCATCGCCGCATTGCCGTTGTACCGCTGGGCAACCGCACAGTTAACAGTCCCTGCGCAGAGGCCATGGGGCTAAAATTCCGCCAGTTCGCCTGAACCGAATCCTCAAGGAATACATGTCCTCCCCCACTCCCCACGACTCAGTCGAGTCCGACGACCCGGTCGAAAAAATTGTTCCGTTTATCCCGTTTGTCCTGCCCCTGGCAGGTGGCGTACTGATTTTTCTGCTGGCTTTCATCGCCGTTTACATCGCGTGAAATCGGTAGGTCGCCGATTTATCTCGGGCATGCAATGTGCCCTGCTGCCGTAGTTTTTATAAAAAGAGCGGCTCGCATAATGTAATGCGAGTTTTGCATATCTTTTGTCTCGCACCCGCGCGTAACCTTTATTCCGGTTCATAGAATCGTGTTGTCAGCCCACTGGCAAGCGGTGAAAGACCCTTCGCGCGCGACGGTGAACCTGCTTGCAACTCGCACAAGAAGGGCGGACCCCACTGCAGGTTTAAAAGCGAGCCAGTTTCTCAAAGAGAATGCCGAGTGCAATTTCATGCGGACGTTCCTTTTGAAAAAATGATTTTTACTTAGGGAGCTTGCTAAATGAACGCAACCGCGGAACTGGAAATCGATATCCATGCACCGGCCTATGTCCGCAATCCGGCCTTGCTAGCCTGGGTTGCGGAAATGGCAGCGCTGACCAAGCCTGAGCGCGTTTACTGGTGCGACGGCTCGGACCAGGAATACAGCCGCCTGTGCCAGCAATTGGTGGACGCGGGTACATTTCGCAAATTGAACCCGGTCAAACGGCCGAATTCATTCCTGGCCTGTTCCGATCCAGGCGACGTGGCCCGGGTTGAAGACCGGACGTATATCTGCTCGGCCAACAAAGAAAACGCCGGTCCTACCAACAACTGGATCGCGCCGGCTCAGATGCGCGGGATTTTGCAACACGGCCAGCCGGACGGCACGGTGGCGCTGTTCGATGGCTGCATGCGTGGCCGCACGATGTATGTGGTGCCGTTTTCGATGGGTCCGCTCGGATCGCATATCTCGCATATCGGGATCGAGTTGTCCGACAGTCCATATGTCGCGGTCAACATGAAGATCATGACGCGCACGGGCAAGGCCGTCTATGACGTGTTGGGCGTTGACGGTACTTTCGTTCCCTGCATGCACTCGGTTGGCGCACCGTTGCTTGCCGGTCAGGCGGATGTCAAATGGCCGTGCAACAAGACCAAATACATCGTGCATTACCCCGAAACACGCGAGATCTGGTCCTTTGGTTCAGGTTACGGCGGCAATGCTTTGCTAGGTAAAAAGTGTTTTGCGCTGCGTATCGCGTCCAACATGGGACGCGCTGCCGCCGAAGGCTCGGGCGGCAGCCCCGGCTGGCTGGCCGAACACATGCTGGTTCTGGGGGTCACCAATCCACAGGGTAAAAAGTACCACGTGGCGGCGGCGTTCCCGAGTGCGTGCGGCAAGACAAATTTCTCGATGCTGGTTCCGCCGTCCGGTTTTGAAGGCTGGAAGGTCACCACCATCGGCGATGACATCGCCTGGATCAAGCCCGGCGCCGACGGGCGGCTTTACGCCATCAACCCCGAAGCGGGTTATTTCGGTGTTGCGCCCGGCACCAACCAGTCGACCAACCCTAACTGCATGGCCAGTCTGGACCACAACGTGATCTTCACCAACGTGGCGCTGACCGACGATGGCGACGTGTGGTGGGAGGGCCTGGAGAAAGATAGCAAATCCATCCCTGCCCATTTGATCGACTGGCAGGGGAAAGACTGGACGCCGGAGATTGCGCGTGCGACCGGTGTGGACGGCAAACCACGGCCGGCGGCGCATCCGAATGCCCGTTTCACGGTTGCAGCCACCAACAACCCGGCATTGGACAGCGCCTGGGACGATCCGGCCGGAGTGCCGATCGACGCGTTCATCTTCGGTGGCCGGCGCTCCACCACGGTGCCGCTGATTACGGAAGCGCGCAACTGGGTGGAAGGTGTCTACATGGCCGCGACCATGGGATCGGAAACGACTGCCGCGGCCGCTGGCCAGCAGGGCATCGTGCGCCGCGACCCCTTCGCGATGTTGCCTTTTATGGGCTACAACATGAGCGATTACTTCCAGCACTGGCTCACGCTGGGCGAAAAGCTGGCGGCTTCGGGCGCGCGGCTGCCCAAAATCTACACCGCCAACTGGTTCCGCAAAGGTGCTGACGGCAAGTTCGTCTGGCCAGGTTACGGCGAAAACATGCGGGTATTGAAATGGATGATCGAGCGCATCGAGGGCACCGGCAATGGCCACGATCACGCGTTCGGTATTAGCCCGAACTATAGAGATTTGAACTGGACCGGCCTGGACTTCACGTCCGAACAGTTTCATACCGTAACCAGCATCGACACCGTCGCGTGGCAGGCGGAATTGAAATTGCATTCAGACCTTTTCCAGCAATTGGCCTACCACCTACCGAAGGAGTTGCAGGAGACCAAAACGCGTATCGAAACCCGCCTGGCAGCCTGAAGCTTCTGCATCCAGATGAAAAAAGCCACCTCGTTAAGGCGGCTTTTTGTTTGGGCAGCGCCGCGCAGCAGCCGCTCAACCCGGCAGATATTGCAAATGCGTGGGCAGGCCGGAGAGCGGTGTGGTCTGGAAGCTGCTGCGTTTGCCCTGGTACTGGTAGGCGGCGTTGAAAGTGCCAACCGGATGACGCTCTACCCAGGCTTGGACGCGCGCCGGATCGATGGATTGCGCGCCGGTGTTGGCGCGTCCTATCGCTGCCCGCAGTTCCGCCATGATGCGGGGATCGTGTCCGGCCAAAGCCATCAGATAAGCATCCGCGTGTTTTTGCGCACGCCGCTGGCCCCAGGTGCTGGCTAGATACGAAACACGGGCCGCGGTTTTACGCGCTGTGCCGGCCAGCAGACCCATGGCCGCGAAGCCAACCGCCCACAGGCATATCCAGCCTAGAAGCAAATGGCTCTCCGCATAAGTGTCGACCACCGAATCGGCAACAACTATCAGGGCGGAGACCGAAGCCGCAAGCAACATCGCAGCAAGCCCTTTGCTACCGCGGGCGGATGGAGGCGCAATTGCCGGATCGGAAGCGCCCGGAGTTGAGGAATGGGACAAGGCGGAGGTAGCGGCGCGGATGGAAGTGGATTGGCGAAACATGACGAATGCTCTTTGGTTTTAAAAGGTGTTCAGGCAGACTGCCCGAACACCTTTTATATTAGGGTTAACCCTTAAATTGTCAATATCGGGTCAAGCATTAATCCTAGATTCCGCAGTTGACGTTATGAAAGTTGCTAAAAGCGTTGTTGCAATTGAGCATTTCCGGGAGTGCCAAGTCACCAATTTGGAACTGCGGCGCAGCACCTTGAATCGGCTTGAAAGCCCCGCCAGTGTTGGCTTCTC
>JANYBQ010000065.1 GCA_025360705.1 Betaproteobacteria bacterium
CGGCGCAACGAAATTATTGCGAGTTTGAGGTCGGTGCCGGTCCACATCCGCAGCCTGCCGGGCATGTCGGACCTTGCCAGCGGCCGCGTCACGGTGCAGGACTTCAAAGAGCTGGATATAGAGGATCTGCTGGGGCGTAACGCGGTGACGCCAGACCCGACCGTGCTGGCGCGCAATATCGCGGACTATGTGGTGCTGGTGACCGGCGCAGGGGGCAGCATCGGCAGTGAGCTGTGTCGCCAGATCTTGCACGAGAAGCCGCGGCAACTGGTATTGCTGGACCACAACGAGTTCGGGCTGTACGGCATCCATCAGGAGTTGCTGGCTCTGTGCAGTGTCATGAAATCGGCGGTCGAGATCGTGCCTCTGCTGGGCAGCGTGTCCAATATGCGCCGTTTGCAGGATGTCTGCGCGGCGTACCGGCCCCACTGCATCTACCATGCTGCCGCCTATAAACACGTGCCGATGGTCGAGAACAATCCGTCCGAAGGTATCGCGAACAACGTGTTTGGAACGCTGAATGTGGCGCGCGCCGCGCTGGGGGCGGGTGTCGCCAATTTTGTTCTGGTGTCCACCGACAAGGCGGTCCGCCCGACCAATATCATGGGAGCGAGCAAACGTATGGCGGAACTCGTTTTGCAGGGGCTCGCGGCTGGATCGGGCAATGGCGGGACGCGGTTTTGCATGGTCCGCTTCGGCAACGTGCTGGGCTCCAGCGGCAGTGTGGTGCCGCTGTTTCGCTCGCAAGTTGCCAACGGCGGTCCGTTGACGGTCACGCATCGCGAGGTGACACGTTACTTCATGACCATCCCGGAAGCCGCCCAACTGGTGCTGCATGCGGGTGCGATGGCGGCGGGTGGCGAGGTCTTCGTGCTGGATATGGGCGAGCCCGTAAAGATCATGCAACTGGCGCGGCGTATGGTGGAGTTGTCGGGGCTAAGGGTGCGGGACGAAGCCTCACCCGACGGCGACATAGAGATCGTCATCACGGGCTTGCGCCCTGGCGAGAAGTTGTACGAAGAGCTGCTGATCGGCGACGACCCCTCGCCCACCGCCCATCCGCGCATCATGAAAGCGCACGAAGAATTTCTACCCTGGCCGGAGTTGGAAAAGCAGCTCCAGATATTGCGTTCCGCCGTCGATAACAACGACGTGGTCGCGATCAAGTCGGTGCTGCAGACCTGCGTGCACGGATATGCGCAGCGGGTTGAGACAACCTGGTAACCAGGCCCATACGGACCCTGTTGCACAATTGACGTCCACCACTTGCGGACTCACATTGCCATGACTGACGTCTCCCATATCGCCGCGCGGGACAAGGCCGAAATTCTTGCCCAGGCCTTGCCGTATATCCGCAAGTTCCATGGCAAAACCATGGTCATCAAATACGGCGGCAATGCGATGACCGACCCGGCTCTACAGGCGGACTTTGCCGAAGACGTGGTGCTGCTGAAACTGGTCGGCATCCATCCAGTGGTGGTGCACGGCGGCGGTCCGCAGATCGAGAACGCATTGAACCGCCTGGGAAAGAAGGGCGAGTTCATTCAGGGCATGCGCGTGACCGACGCCGAAACCATGGAAGTGGTGGAGTGGGTACTCGGCGGCGAGGTGCAGCAGGACATCGTGGGACTTATCAACCAGGCCGGCGGCAAGGCGGTCGGTTTGACCGGACGTGATGGCGCCATGATCCGGGCGCAGAAACTCAAGATGGTGGACAGCCAGGACCCTACCAAGGAGCATGACGTAGGCCAGGTGGGCGACATCGTCAGCATCGACCCGAGCGTGGTGCGCGCGCTGCAGGACGATGCGTTTATCCCGGTCATCAGCCCGATCGGTTTTGGCGACAACAACGAAAGTTTCAACATCAATGCCGACGTGGTGGCCGGCAAGCTCGCCGCCGTACTGGTAGCTGAAAAACTGGTGCTGTTGACCAATACCCCGGGCGTGCTCGACAAGGCCGGCAAGTTGCTGACCGATCTGTCGGCGCGGGCGATCGACGAGATGTTTGCCGATGGAACCATTCATGGCGGCATGTTGCCCAAGATTGCATCCGCGCTCGATGCCGCGAAGAGCGGCGTCAACTCGGTACACATCATCGACGGCCGCGTGCCGCACGCGCTGTTGCTGGAAATCCTGACCGATCAGGCCTACGGAACCATGATCCGCTCCCATTAGCATATACAGGCTGTTTCCGCGGGCTGGCTCGGGTGAAACCCTTGGGCGTCGTATGCGAGAATGAAATTCATGCCTCAGCCACCATGCCAAACGACCAGCTCAGCTTAAGCTCCGCCGACCCGATTGGCGATGTTCCCGTGGTAACGCGCAAGCGGCCCAAACCGGGCGAACGCCGTGTACAAATACTGCAGGCACTTGCTGCCATGCTGGAACAACCGGGTGTTGAACGTGTCACGACAGCGGCGCTCGCGGCACGGTTAAGCGTGAGTGAGGCCGCGTTGTACCGCCACTTCGCCAGCAAGGCGCAGATGTTCGAGGGCCTGATCGAGTTCGTCGAGCAAACCGTGTTCACGCTGATCAACCAGATCCACGAGCGCGAGTCGGCGTCGAACCTGCAGGTGCAGAAGATGTTGACCGTGCTGCTGCAGTTCGCCGAGAAGAACCCGGGCATGGCGCGCGTGATGGTCGGTGACGCGCTGGTGTTCGAGAACGAGCGTTTGCTCGCGCG
>JANYBQ010000082.1 GCA_025360705.1 Betaproteobacteria bacterium
GACGCCCTCGGTTTCGCCGGTGTGCTGCGGCCGATCAGCACGTCGTGCGCGGACCACATGGGGGCGTACTGGGCCCGCATCCATACCTGGGACGGCAAGGCCTGGAAGTTCACCACCGACTGGCTGCAGGCGGATGAGCAATTGATCAAGCCGATGGTCAAGGCGGCGTCGGCGAAGTACGCGGCGGAAAAGAAGTTGGCGCCCCGTACGCCTGCCGAGTGCCAGAGCTAGGCCGTCTGAAAACCCAGCGCATGAACGCACCATCCGCCGATACCATCCTCAACGTCAACGGCATCGAGGTCATCTACAACCACGTAATCCTGGTGCTCAAGGGCGTGTCGCTGAATGTGCCGGAGGGCAGGATCGTGGCGGTGCTGGGTGGCAATGGCGCCGGCAAGACCACCACCTTGCGCGCTATCTCGAACCTGCTCAAGGCGGAACGCGGCGCGGTGACCAAGGGTTCCATAGAGTTGCGTGGCGACCGTATCGAAAACCTCACCCCGTCCGACCTGGTGCGGCGCGGCGTGGTGCAGGTGATGGAAGGCCGCCATTGCTTTGCCCACCTGACGATAGAAGAAAACCTGCTGACCGGTGGCTACACGCGCAAGGACAAGGGCGAGATCGCGCGCAATCTGGAAAAGGTGTACGCCTATTTTCCGCGTCTCAAGACGCGCCGCGGCTCGCAGGCAGCCTACACCTCCGGCGGCGAGCAGCAGATGTGCGCGATCGGCCGCGCGCTGATGACCAACCCCAGCGTGATGCTGCTGGACGAACCTTCCATGGGCCTGGCGCCGCAAATCGTCGAGGAGGTGTTCGAGATCGTGAAAGACCTCAACCAGAAGGAGAAGGTCACCTTTTTGCTGGCCGAGCAGAACACCAACATGGCGCTGCGGTATGCCGACTACGGCTACATCATGGAGTCGGGCCGCGTGGTGATGGACGGACTGGCTTCCGATCTCGCGAACAACGAAGACGTGAAGGAGTTCTATCTCGGCATGGGCGGCAGCGAGCGCAAATCATTCAAGGATGGCAAGAGTTACAAACGCCGCAAGCGCTGGCTTGCTTGACAACACCAGGCACTCGCTCAAATTATGATGACGGACTTTTACGACGCTTTGGAAACCCGTAGCGCGGACGAGCGTGAGGCGGCCCAGTTTGCCTTGCTGCCGGCGCAGGTTGGCCATGCCAGGGCAGCAAGCGTCGCCTTTGCCGAACTGCTCAAGAACGTCGACCCGCGCGGGGTATTCGACCGTGCCGCGCTGGCCCGTTTGCCGGTGACGCGCAAAAGTGACTTGCAGCGGCGGCAAACGGAGCTGCGCGCCAGTGGCGGCGATGTATTTGGCGGCTTTTCGACCATTGCTTACGGCGCCCGCATGCCGCATGTGTTTGCCAGCCCCGGCCCGATCTACGAGCCCGAAGGTACGGCCAAGGACTATTGGCGTGTGGCGCGCGCCATGTTCGCGGCCGGTTTTCGGCCTGGGGATCTGATCCACAACTGCTTCAGTTACCACTTCGTGCCGGCTGGCTCGATGATGGAAACCGGTGCCCACGCTCTGGGCTGTAGCGTTTTCCCGGGCGGTACCGGACAGACCGAGCAGCAGGTGCAGGTGATCGAACAGCTCAAGCCGGCCGGCTACGTCGGCACCCCCAGCTTCCTGAAAATCATCGTCGAGAAGGCGGGCCAGATGGACGTGGCCCTGCCCAGTTTGCGCAAGGCGCTTCTGGGCGGCGAGGCCTTTGCGCCCGCGCTGCGCGACTGGTTGTCGACGCGCGGCATCGATGCCTACCAGTGCCTGGCCACCGCCGACCTGGGCCTGATCGCATACGAGACCGAAGCGCGCGAGGGCCTGGTGCTGGACGAAGGCGTGATCGTCGAGATCGTGCGCCCCGGCACCGGTGATCCGGTAGTAGAGGGCGAGGTGGGCGAGCTGGTCGTGACCAGCCTGAACCCGGTCTACCCGCTGATCCGTTTCGGTACCGGCGACCTGAGCGCGGTGCTGGCCGGTGCTTGCCCGACCGGCCGCACTAACACCCGTATCAAGGGCTGGCTCGGGCGTGCCGATCAGACCACCAAGATTCGGGGTCTCTTCGTG
>JANYBQ010000117.1 GCA_025360705.1 Betaproteobacteria bacterium
ATTACGGTCTCGTTCAGAGCGGTGATCTGGAACTCGGTCTTGTAACCGACGTTGGCAATCAGTTGAGCGAGAGCGGCCTGGCTTCCGAAAGCGGCTTCCAGCAGATGTACCAGTTCCACCCAGAAGTTGTAGACGTAGACCGCCTGAGCCGCGATCAGGCCAAGATAAAGTGGTAACTGCAGCCAGCGCGTGGCGAAGATGAAACCTGCCAGGATGCCTATCCTTGCGGGAGTTTGAGGTGGTTTTTCGGTCATCGGATGGTTCGGTTGGTATGGCTGGAAATGGGTGAAAAGAATTGTAGGCGGGTCACCTGTTCCAATCGGAGGCGGGGCGCTTGTCGCGCGCCGGGCACGTCAGCAAGATGTAAGTGGCAAACTGCAAACTTTGTCGCCGAACAGTTTAGTAGAACCAAATTCAGGAGAAGCAGGATATGAGCGCCATCGAGTCAGTGCTGGTCGAGAACCGTGTATTTGCGCCCAGTCCGGCAACCGTCAAGGCGGCCCGGATTTCGGGTATGGCGGCCTACGACGCGTTGTGTGCCCAAGCCAATAATGATTTTGAAGGCTTCTGGGCCCGGCTGGCGCGCGACCATGTGGTCTGGAGCAAACCTTTCACACGCACGCTGGATGAGTCCAATGCGCCGTTCTACAAATGGTTTGACGACGGCGAACTTAACGCCAGCGCGAATTGCCTGGACAAACACATGGGCACGCCGGTTGAAAACAAGACCGCGGTAATTTTCGAGTCCGATGACGGTACCGTGACCAAAACCAGCTACCGTGAACTGCTTACGCGTGTAAGCCAGTTCGCGAATGCGCTCAAAGCCCACGGCGTCAAAAAGGGCGATCGGGTGCTGATCTACATGCCCATGACACTCGAAGGCGTCATCGCAATGCAAGCCTGCGCGCGTCTGGGCGCAACGCACAGCGTGGTATTCGGCGGGTTCTCGGCCAAGGCGCTGCAGGAGCGCATCATCGACGCTGGCGCGGTGGCAGTGATTACCGCCAATTACCAGATGCGCGGCGGCAAGGAGCTTCCCTTGAAGGCGGTCGTGGACGAAGGTCTTGGCATGGGCGGCTGCGAGTCCATCAAGACCGTGTTTGTCTATCAGCGCACCAGCACCGCCTGCAATATGGTGGCCGGGCGCGACAAGACCTTTACCCAGGCGCTGGCAGGTCAAAGTAACGAGTGCGCGCCTGTAGCGGTTGGAGCCGAACATCCACTGTTCGTGTTGTACACCTCCGGCTCCACCGGCAAACCCAAGGGCGTACAACACTCGACCGGCGGGTACCTGCTGTGGGCCAAGCTCACGATGGAATGGACCTTCGATCTTCAGAATACCGATGTGTTCTGGTGCACGGCGGATATCGGCTGGGTGACCGGGCATACCTACGTCGCATACGGGCCACTGGCGGCGGGTGCGACCCAGATCATTTACGAAGGTGTGCCGACGTTTCCGAATGCGGGGCGTTTCTGGCAGATGATTGAGCGGCACCAGTGCTCCATCTTCTACACCGCCCCTACCGCCATCCGCTCACTGATCAAGCTGGCCGAGGGCGATTCCAAGGTACACCCGGACCGGTACAACCTCGACAGTCTGCGTATTCTGGGATCGGTCGGTGAACCGATCAACCCGGAAGCCTGGATGTGGTACTACAAAAACGTGGGCCATGAACGTTGCCCTATCGTGGATACGTTCTGGCAAACCGAAACCGGCGGTCACATGATCAATCCCCTGCCCGGGGCTACGCCGCTGGTGCCCGGAAGTTGTACATTGCCGCTGCCCGGCATCATGGCCGCCATCGTGGATGAAGCCGGGCATGACGTGCCCAACGGCGTCGGTGGCCTACTGGTGGTCAAGCGCCCCTGGCCTTCCATGATCCGTACCATCTGGAACGACTCGGACCGTTTTAAAAAGTCGTACTTCCCCGAAGAGATGGGCGGGACGATTTACCTTGCCGGGGACGGCGCCGTGCGCAGCGCGGACCGCGGCTACTTCCGTATCACCGGGCGCATCGACGACGTGTTGAATGTTTCGGGCCACCGTCTTGGCACCATGGAAATCGAGTCGGCGCTGGTGTCGCACACTGCTCTGGTGGCGGAGGCCGCCGTGGTGGGACGTCCGGACGACCTGACGGGAGAAGCGGTATGTGCGTTCGTGGTTCTCAAGGGCGCGCGGCCTACCGGGGATGCGGCCAAGGCGATGGCCAAAGAGTTGCGGGATTGGGTGGCCAAAGAGATCGGCCCGATCGCCAAACCCAAGGACATCCGTTTTGCCGAGAACCTGCCCAAGACCCGCTCGGGAAAAATCATGCGCCGCCTGCTGCGCTCCATCGCGAGCGGCGATACGGCCACGCAGGACACGTCCACGCTGGAAAACCCGGCGATTCTGGAGCAGCTCGGGCAAACCTGGTAACGCGCGCTCGTTGAAAAACAAAACCCGCATCAGCGGGTTTGTATGAATAAAGAGCGGGAATGCGCCCCCGGCACGCAGCGCTTACTTGAGCGACAAGACCCAGGCCGCAAGTTGCTTCGCTTCGGCCTCGTTCACCTGGGTATTGGCCGGCATCGGAACTGGGCCATAAACGCCGGAGCCACCCTTCATGATCTTGACGGCCAGCTTGTCCACCACGTCTTTTTGACCGGCGTATTTAGCGGCTACATCCTTGTAGGCCGGGCCTACCAGCTTCTTGTCGACCGCATGGCAGGTCATGCAATTCTTCGCCGTCGCCAGCGCCTGATCGGCGAACGCGGGGGCAGCGGCTGCAAGCATCGCGCTTGCGGCTAGCTTGGCAAAAAAGGCGTATTTCATCTTTATCCTCGTGCTTGGGTTACATTCGTTCAACGCGATTGTAGTGACGGCGGTTGACCGGATCAGGTCAGCAAATGTGTCGAGACTTCAGGGGACTGCAATGTATTTTCTGGGACTTGGGCTAATTCTGCTGCTGTTGAAGTATTTTGACGTCGGGCCCGTGGCCGCGTTGTCGTGGTGGTATGTGCTGGCGCCATTTGCCCTGGCAATCGCCTGGTGGGTCTGGGCCGATTCAAGCGGTTACACCAAGCGCAAGGCGATGGAACGCGAGAACCAACGCCGCCACGACCGGATCGATCGCAGCAAGGCCGCGATCGGCACCTTGCGCAAGAAAAAACGCTGACGACTGCAATTCTTTTTACTGCGCGACCCGGTCACTGCCGAATGCTTGCAACCGTCGGGTAGTTTCAATAACTATCCAACACGGCGCCTTTGCTGGCTGAGGACGCGTTGAACGCGAACTTGGCCTGCACGCCGCGCCGGTAACGCGGCTCGGGCGCGGTCCATGCACTGCGGCGACGGGCAATGTCGGTGTCGCTTACATTGAGTTGCAACAGCAACTGGTGCGCATCGATGGTGATGGAGTCGCCTTCTTCAATCAGCGCAATAAGGCCTCCCGCGGCGGCCTCGGGCGCAACGTGGCCCACCACCATGCCCCAGGTGCCACCGGAGAACCGGCCGTCGGTGATCAGGCCCACCGATTCGCCCAAACCTTGTCCGACCAACGCACCGGTGGGCGCGAGCATTTCAGGCATGCCGGGTCCCCCCTTGGGGCCAAGGTAACGCAACACCATTACGTCGCCGGCAACAATCTTGCCCGCAAGAATGGCTGCCAGCGCGGACTGTTCATCTTCGAATACACGCGCCGGTCCGGTCATCACGGGTTTCTTCAAGCCGGTGATTTTCGCTACACAACCTTCCGGTGACAGGTTGCCTTTAAGAATCGCCAGATGCCCTTGCCGGTACATAGGGTTTGAGATCGGGCGAATTACGTCCTGATCCGCGCGCGGCACGTCGGGAATGTCTTTCAGCACCTCGGCGATGGTTTGTCCGCTGATGGTGATGCAGTCGCCATGCAGCAGGCCAGCCACCAGCAAAGTCTTCATGATCTGCGGAACGCCACCGGCCTTGTGCAGGTCCACCGCCAGATATTTGCCACTCGGCTTGAGGTCGCACAACACCGGTGTCTTGACACGGATACGCTCGAAGTCATCGATGCTCCACTCGACGTCCGCCGCATGCGCGATCGCCAGGAAATGCAACACGGCGTTGGTCGAGCCACCGGTAGCCATAACCACCGCCACGGCATTTTCCAGCGACTTGCGGGTCACGATGTCGCGCGGTTTCAGGTCGCGTTTGATGGCTTCCACCAGCACTTTGGCCGACTCCCTGGCCGAGTTCATTTTCTCGTCGTGCGGGTTCGCCATGGTGGACGAATAAGGCAGCGACATGCCGAGCGCCTCGAAAGCCGACGACATGGTGTTGGCGGTGTACATGCCGCCACACGACCCGGTGCCCGGAATCGCGTGCCGCTCGATTTCCAGCAGTTCGGCATCGCTCATCTTGCCGGCCGCGTTCTGGCCTACCGCTTCGAAGACGCTCACGATATTGAGGTCCTGGCCCTTGTAACGGCCCGGCAAAATCGTGCCGCCGTAGACATAGATCGCCGGCACGTTGGCGCGCAACATGCCCATCATGCCGCCGGGCATGTTCTTGTCGCAGCCGCCCACCACTACCACGCCGTCCATCCACTGACCCTGCACGCAGGTCTCGATGCAGTCGGAGATCACCTCGCGGCTCACCAGCGAATATTTCATGCCTTCGGTGCCCATCGCCATGCCGTCCGAGATCGTCGGCGTACCGAAGATCTGGGCATTGCCGCCGGCTTCCTCAATGCCGGCGACCGCCGCGTCGGCCAGCTTTTGCAGGCCGCTGTTGCACGGCGTGATCGTGCTGTACCCGTTGGCCACGCCGATCATGGGTTTGCGGAAGTCGTCCTGGGTGTAGCCCATCGCGTAATACATCGAACGATTCGGCGCGCGCGACTTGCCTTCCGTGATATTTTTGCTGCGCGGATTGAGCGTGATGGTCTTGATATCCATTGGGGTTTTCTCGATTGATAACAACGGTGCCGGCAGTTTAAGCGAGTTCCCGGTCAGCTAATCAGCGAGCGTGCACAATGCACGGCATGTTGATGCAACCGCAAATAAATCCTATCGCCCTGCAACTCGGTCCGCTGGCAGTGCACTGGTACGGGCTGACCTATCTGGCCGCGTTCGGGCTGTTCATGTGGCTTGGCACGCGTCGCTTGCGCCATGAACCCTATGCGTCCATCACCGGTCCTGGCGCCTGGGGCCGCAAGGACGTGGAAGACATCTTGTTTCTCGGGGTGATGGGGGTGGTTCTGGGCGGCCGGCTCGGCTACTGTCTTTTTTACAAGCCGGTTTATTACGCATCCAATCCGCTGGAAATATTCGCGATCTGGCAAGGCGGCATGAGTTTTCACGGCGGCATGCTGGGTGTGATCGCATCCATGGTCTGGTTTTCGTATTCTCGCAAGCGTCCGTTCTGGCAGGTGGCAGACTTTGTTGCGCCTTGTGTGCCGACAGGGCTGGCGGCGGGACGTGTTGGCAATTTCATCAACGGCGAATTACCGGGGCGCCTGAGCGACCCCAATCTTCCGTGGGGCATGGTGTTTCGCGGCGCGGGCGATTTGCCGCGCCATCCGTCGCAGATATACCAGTTTCTGCTGGAAGGCCTGCTGCTGTTTGTGCTGTTATGGCTGTACGCCCGCAAACCGCGTCGTACCGGGCAGGTGGCGGCGGCGTTCCTGTTCGGCTATGGCGTGTTCCGGTTCATTGCCGAGTTTTTCCGCGAGCCCGATGCGTTCCTGGGTCTGCTGGCACTGGGCATGAGCATGGGCCAGTGGTTATGTGTGCCGATGATCGTTGCCGGCGCCGCGTTTTGGTGGTGGGCCGGGACCCGGCCGGTTTCGTCAAAACCGAATTGACGACGCTAACTTGCTATCTCGTCAGGAGGTGGCGCATTCTGACGCAAGGCCGCGCTTTCACTACCTGGCAAACGGCATGACAACCAAAGCCAATTTCGACAATTCCGATCGCAACCTGTTTTCCGCGTTGCGCGATGCCTTCCCCGCCGACCTGGACTCCATTGCGATTGAAACCGGCGATGGCCTTTTCTTCAGTTGGCGTGACCTGGATCGCGCGACGGCCATGCTGGCCAATTTGCTGGGCAAGCTGGACTTGCCGGTGGGTTCGCGTATCGCGGTGCAGGTCGACAAGTCGGTCGAGGCGGCAATGTTGTACCTGGCCACCTTGCGCGCGGGCTACGTTTTTTTGCCGCTCAATACGGCCTACCGGAACGCCGAGGTGGAATATTTCATCGGCAATGCCGAGCCTGCCGTGGTGGTGTGTTCGCCGCGCAATTTTGGCTGGGTCAGCAAGATCGCGTTCAAGGCCGACACGCGGTATGTTTTTACTCTGGGAGACGACCGTTCCGGTTCGTTGCTGGAGCGCGCCGCCCATTGCAGCGACCGGCATGACGCGGTGCCCATGGGCCGCGACGACCTGGCCGCCATCCTGTACACCAGCGGCACCACGGGTCGCAGCAAGGGCGCGATGCTGACCCATGGCAACCTGCTCAGCAATGCCCTGGTGCTGAAGGACTACTGGGGTTGGCGCACGCCCCAGCAGGGAGGCGACGTACTGATCCACGCGCTGCCGATATTCCACGTGCACGGCCTGTTCGTGGCCCTGCACGGCGCGCTGATCAATGGCAGCAAAATGCTCTGGCTGGATCGGTTCGACGCGCGCAAGGTGTTGGAGATAATGCCCGGCGCCACCGTCTTCATGGGTGTGCCGACGCTATATGTGCGACTGCTGGCTGAAGCGGGTCTGAACCCGGATGTAGCGCGCAACATGCGCCTGTTCATATCCGGGTCGGCGCCGCTATTGATCGAGACTTTTACGCAGTGGCAGCAACGCACCGGCCACACCATCCTGGAGCGTTATGGCATGTCCGAGACCGCCATGTTGACCTCCAGCCCTTACCTCGCGGCCGATGGCGAACGGCGCGGCGCAACCGTGGGGTTCCCTTTGCCCGGCGTGGATTTGCGGGTTCAGGATGACGAAGGCCACGCGCTCGCGGCCGGTGAGATCGGTGGCATCCAGGTGCGCGGGCCGAATGTTTTCAAGGGTTACTGGCGCATGCCCCAGAAAACGAAAGAAGAGTTCACTGCCGACGGCTATTTCAAGACCGGGGATGTCGGCAAGATCGACCCAGATGGTTACGTGACCATCGTAGGCCGCAGCAAGGACCTGATCATCAGCGGTGGCTACAACGTGTATCCGGCTGAGGTCGAGAGTTATATCAATGAGATGGCCGGCGTCGCCGAAAGCGCGGTGGTGGGCGTGCCGCATCCGGATTTTGGCGAAGTCGGTGTGGCCGTGGTCACGGCAAAGGTCGGCGAAACAATCGACGCCGAAAAAATCGTGGCCGAGCTGAAACGCGGGCTTGCCAATTTCAAAGTCCCAAAGCGCTGTTTCGTGGTGGATGAATTGCCACGTAACGCAATGGGAAAAGTACAGAAAAACCTGCTGCGCGAGCAGCATGCCGGTCTGTTTGCACGGGCCTGAAGCGCTCGATACCCGGCGTCAGCAACTTAGCGCAGTACCAGCACTGGGATATGCGAATGGGTGAGCACCAATTGCGTTTCACTGCCGAGCAGCAGCCGCTTGATGCCACGCCGGCCATGGGATGCCATCACGATCAGATCGCATTTATTCTTTTTGGCCGCCGCGATGATGGCATCTGAAACCAGGTCGGACTTGACCGTAATGGCCTTGGTCTTGACGCCTTTGGCTTGCGCGGACTGCTGAACCGCATCTACGATGGCCTGACCGTTCTCCGCCCATTGCTTTTCCACCCGGCCAATCTCTGCCGCCTGCATCACAATGCCACCCTCGAAGTAGCTCGTCGGGTAGCGCGCCACGACTTTAAGCGCCACCAACTCGGCTCCCATCAATGCGGCCAGAGAGATCGCGCTGGAAACCGCTTTTTTCGACAGGCTCGATCCGTCGGTTGCTACAAGAATGCGTTGGTACATTAAGTTCCTTTGGCAAAGCTAAGGCGCCATGCTCCAGTTGATGGAAGAGAGAAACCAGAGAATCAGGGTCGGGATAATAACCGGCAAGGCCAGCGCCATAAAAGTGAGAGCCGTCAACAGGAACGTACCCATGTCGTCGATCCAGATCCTGAATAGTTCGACAAGGTCTACGTCCCAAAATCGCTGTTTCATTTCTAGCCCCTGACAGGTCGCCGCCGCAAGCGCAACCATCTGCGCTTATACACCCATGGGTCAGACAATGTCTATGGTGTGTATCGAGAGTTGCCCCGCGCGGCGGTCGGAAAAATAGTGTTCCAGTGTTTCCTTGACGGTACGAAAGGCGATCTCGTCCCACGGGATGTCGGCCTCCGTGAACAGCCCGGCCTCCATGGTCTCAAAACCCGGATTGAACTGTTCACTCAGCAGCCGGGCGGTGTAGAACAGGTGCACCTGGCCGACACGGGCCACGTTCAGGATGGAAAAAAGTCCCTCCATTTCGAACTGGGCGCCGGCCTCTTCAACTGTTTCGCGTGCTGCTCCCTGCGCCGTGGTTTCGTGCAGTTCCATGAAACCCGCCGGCAGGGTCCACTTGCCTTTGCGCGGCTCGATATTGCGTTTGCACAGCAGTACCTTGTCGCCCAGATGCGGCACCGTTCCGACAACGTTGAGCGGATTTTCGTAGTGGATGGTTTTGCATTCCGGGCAGACCGCACGTATCTTGATGTCGCCGTCCTCCGGAATGCGATAGACCACTGCGGTACCGCAGTTCCGGCAGTGTTTGATAGGGCTGTGCACCATGGCGCAGTGGGCGGCGGGTTCAGGCGACCTTGACTTTCAACGTCCCCAGGCCATTAACCTCGCCCACCATGGTGTCGCCGGCCACGACCGCAGCCACGCCTTCGGGGGTGCCGCTGTAAATCAGATCGCCCGGCTGCAGTTCCCATGCCGCCGACAGGTGTTCGATCGTTTCACCGATATTCCAGATCAGCTTCGATACATTGCTGCGCTGGCGATCCTGGCCGTTGACCCGCAGGTAAATTTCGGCCTGCTCGATGTTGCCGGCTTGTGCCATCGGTGTGATGGGGCCGATCGGCGCCGAATAATCGAAACCCTTGCCGATGCACCACGGCCGCCCCTGCTTTTTCATGTCGTTTTGCAAGTCCCGCCGCGTCATGTCCAGGCCCACCGCATAACCGAATATGTGTTTGTGAGCGTCGGCCGCCTGGATGTCCTTACCGCCAGTGCCGATCGCCACCACGAGTTCGATTTCATGGTGCAGGTTTTTCGTCAGACTCGGGTAAGGCATGGAGCCCGTCTCGCCGGCCGCAATCACAAGTACGGCGTCGGCCGGTTTCATGAAGAAAAACGGCGGTTCGCGGCCCGTAAAACCCATTTCCTTCGCGTGTTCTTCATAGTTGCGGCCAACGCAGTAAATCCGGTGTACCGGGAAGCGATCGGCCGAGCCAATTATTGGGATAGACGCAACCGGAGACGGCGGAAAAATAAAACGCATGGGAACCTTGATGTTGGCGTGAATGGCGAGTGCCTTGGAGTGGTTTTGGGCCGCGTCAGCCCGACGGGACGACGAGATTAAAATGCTCTACCGTCGGTGCTCCCGCAAAAAACGGTCCGACGATGGCGCGCCACTGCGTGAACAGTTCGGACCCGCGAAACGCCACTGTGTGGTCTTCCAGCGTGGCCCAGCGAATCTGCAGCACGTAGCGCTGTGGGCTGTCGATGCCCCGGTTGACCGTATACCCCTGGCAACCTTTGGCCTTGGAGATCACGGTTTTCAGGCCACGCTCCAGTGCCTCCTCGAATGCGGCATTCCGACCCGGGTGGATCCGGATATCGGCGAGTTCCAGAATCATCGATTTTTACTCCTGCGTGGCGGTTTGAATGGGTAAAGTTTCGGCTTTCCCATCGGCGTGGTTCGCGAAACGGCGGGCTTCCTTGCCATGTACTGGCGCGTGGTCCGGCCACGGCCAGCCACCAAATTGTGTGCGTTGGTAATCGGCAAACGCCTGCTGTATTTCAGCCTCGGTGTTCATGACAAACGGGCCGTATTGCGCCACCGGCTCGGCGATCGGCCTGCCTTGCAAGACCAGCAGTTCGGCAAACTCCGCGCCATTGACCAGTTCAATGTCTTCGTCGCAGCGTAGCTCCATACCGGTTTGACCATTCACCGCTTGGCCGCCCACGCCAAGGCTTGAACCCTTGAAAAAATACAGGCTGCGACGGGTTCCGGAAGCGCTTGCCGCCGGCAGAATCCAACGCGCGTTGGCGGCCATCTTGAGGGTCCAGATCGCGACGTCGGATTGCGGTTGTGAAGCCCAGGAGTCGGGGGGCGGTGCCAATGATTGCGCGGCGGCGCCTGCGTGTTTCAACGCGCCGGCAATACAGGCAACTTCCGTCCTTGCTTCGTTGATGCCGGTGAACACGTGGTGCGGCACCTGCTCCGACCAGAACATGGTGAAGTGCGGCGCCACCATCTTGTGGCTGGCCGGCAGGTTGAGCCAGATCTGGAACAGCTCCAGACGGTTGGGCCGATCGCGCTTTAGCAACGGGAACATTTCCGAATGGACGATGCCGCGGCCCGCGGTCAGCCACTGCACGTCGCCGCCGCCGAATCGTGCCGTGGCGCCCAGCGAGTCCGAGTGGTCGATCAGGCCCTTGCGTACGATGGTGACGGTCTCAAAACCACGGTGTGGATGCGAGGGAAACCCGGGCACCGTGGTGCCGTGGTACATGCGCCAGCCGTCTTTGCCGGCAAAGTCCTGGCCCATGTCGCGGCCCGCCAGCGAGGCGTCCGGCCCGAGGTTGGCGTTGCCACGCGGGTAAGCGTCGTCGTGGTAAACGCAGAACAGGAAAGGGTCGATGGTGGCCCAACGGAAGCCGAGGGCCTGGGTGCTGAGTATGGGATTGGCGGACATAGTGGAATGAAGTGGCCGATGGCTGAATGACAACGAGTCTACGACCATTTTCAATCGCGGCTGGATACTTCAAACTGCCAGCGCCGCCAACCCTGCCCGTGGTCCTGCGCCTGCGCACGACGGGACAACCTGGGTTCGTGCGTGGTGAAAGAATAAGGTGGCGGACGAACGCCATAATCTGTTTTCGCGGAACGCAACAACGGGAGGTGCGCCGATGCCTGAACAATTGAAAACCAAGGTCGAGGCACAGCTGCCCGCCGAGCCCAAACCGGCTGCGGGCTCGAGTGGCTGGTGGCAGACTCTGCCGGGGTTATTGACAGCTGGCGCAGGCATCTTGACAGCCTTGTCGGGGTTTTTGGTGGTTCTCCATCAGGTCGGTTTTTTGGGGGAGAAAAACACGCCGGGGGTCCAGTCGCCGCCGGTCTCCCGCACTATCGGCGAGGGAACCAAGCCGGCTGGTACCTCGCAGGCTGCTTCAACCGGCGCAGCCATTGCCGTGCCTGCGGCGGCGAGCGCCAATCCCCCGAAATATTCGATAACTTTTCCATCCGGCGCCGAATTGAAATTTCGCAACCACCGCGCGCAAGGAAGCTACAAACTTCTGTCCGCTCAGGTGGAACGCGGCAGCACCGGCAAGCTTGTTTTTAAATTCATCATTCGACTGACCAACAACGGGCCGTCGGATGTCGGGTTTTGGAACGACTCGTTTCGGCTTCTGCTGGATGGCGTCCCGCTTGCGCCCATCAGTTATTTAAACGACGCCGTGGAGGCGCGCAGCGCCAAGGATAGCGAGATAAAGTTTGAAGGCGCCGATACCGCCACCAGTGTTGCCTTGCGTGTGTTGGTGGGGGACAAGGACGAGATGTCCGATATTCCAATCACGTTGAAAAAATAACGAATTGGCGTTTCGCCGTCAGCCGCGGTTGCGCTGCGCAGATTGCCGCGGCGGCATTGGCCCCGGCGATCGCACGCGCCATGGCGACAAGGCGGTGGCTTACGGACGCCACCGCCAATTCGGGTTTATCCTTTGACCATGAAGCTGTACAACTATTTCCGCTCTTCAGCCTCGTTTCGGGTGCGTATCGCGCTGGCGATCAAGGGCTTGCCGTATGAATACATGGCCGTGCATATCGCGCGCGGCGATCACAAGTTGCCCCTGTATGGCGCCATTGCCGCCGACAACCTGGTGCCGACACTTGAAGACGGCGAAAACCGCCTGTCGCAGTCCATGGCCATCATCGAATACCTGGACGAAACCCATCCGCAGCCGCCTTTATTGCCTGCAGACGCTCTGTCGCGTGCCCGTGTACGTGCACTGGCGCAAAGCATCGCCTGCGAGATTCACCCGCTCAACAATTTGCGCGTGCTCAAGTATCTGGTGAAACAACTCAAACTGGATGACGACGCCAAAAACACCTGGTATCGCCACTGGGTACGCGACGGCCTGCTGAGTTTCGAGCGGCAATTGGCGCAATGCCCGCCGTCACGTTATTGCTGGGGCGACACACCAACCATGGCGGACTGTTGCCTGGTGCCGCAAATTTTTAACGGCCGGCGCTTCGACTGCGATTTCGACGGCTTGCCACGCACCATGGCGGCATTCGAGGCCTGTATGCAGCTCGATGCGTTTCAGCGCGCGCAACCGTCGGCTTGTCCGGACCACGAAGCTTGACCGGCTTGGCGCTGCACCCCGATTGGCTGGTGCCGCAATGGCCGGCAGCCGACCATATCAAGTCCGTTTTCACGACCCGCTCCGGCGGTGTTTCTAAGCCACCGTTTGACAGCCTCAATCTGGGGCGGCCTTCAAACGATGACCGCGCCGCCGTGGACACCAACCGCGCCCGTCTGCAGGCTGCGCTGGGCCTTGCGCCGGTATTCATGAGCCAGGTCCACGGCGTGGACACGGTCGAATTGCCGCTGACGCCGGGCGCTGGCGAGTTCGGAGCGATCGTGGCCGACGCCTGTGTCTGTGCTACACCTCAGGTGGTGTGTACGGTTCGCGTGGCCGACTGTTTGCCGGTGTTGTTGACCGATACGCGGGGCACCGCAGTGGCGGCTGCGCATGCTGGTTGGCGGGGGCTGGCAAACGGAGTGCTGGAACATAACTTTCGCGCTTTTGAGGGGCTGGTCCTGCGCCGGTCCGGGTCGCGTGTCTCCAGTCCGGTGGCGGCCGATACGCTGGCCTGGCTGGGGCCCTGTATCGGTCCGGCGGCGTTTGAGATCGGTCCAGAGGTGCGCGAAGCATTTTTGGCGCATGACACTTACGCGCAAAAGTGTTTTTCGCCCACCGCCGGAGGCAAGTGGCTGGCCGATCTGGCCGCGCTGGCACGTCGGCGCCTGAATGCACTGGGCATCCGCGCTATCTACGGCAACGACAGCAGTGAGGCATGGTGCACGGTTAACAATTCGTCACTCTTTTTCTCGCACCGGCGCGACAGCGTCGCCCTCGGCGGTAGTGGCCGTATGGCAGCCTGTATCTGGCTTGCCTGAGTTGGTGGCGCATGTTGCGGCCTCCCGCGCGCGGATCGCCTTGCGGCGGGCCGGTGCGCGCATCAGGTAAATCACCAAGGCCACGGGTAACACTCCATAGAGTACAAACGTGACTATGCCTCCCAGCACGGTGCCGTTGCTATTGGTGGCTTCGGCTACCGCCATCATCAACGTGACGTACAACCAGGCGACCGGTACGATATACATGGATATGGTTACTTTTAAAAAATCGCCTCTTCGCGGCATGAAGCTGAGATACTTGGAACATCGCCAATACAGAGTGAATTGAGGAGACAGAGGTGAATCAGAACCCACCTGAATTTTGGCTTAAATCAGCCGAACAATTGCAGCAAACCTTTGCTGGCAATTGGACAGCGGCAATGCAATCCCTGCAGGGCCTGGTTCCACCCCAGCTACTGCAGGACGGCCTTGCCGTTGCACCCACCCAGCCGCCGCAAATTTCTTTTTCCCCAGTCAAGCTGCAGGAGCTGCAACAGCAATATTTGCAGGAAGCCATCGAGTTGTGGACCCAGACCCTGGCCGGCAAACCAGCGGGCACTGACAAACGGTTCGCTGGCCAGGCCTGGAGTACCAATCCGGTAGCGGCCTATTCCGCAGCCAGTTATTTGCTCAATGCGCGCACCTTGATGGGCCTGGCGGACGCCGTTCAAGCCGATGAAAAGACGCGTGCACGCCTGCGTTTCGCGGTGGAACAGTGGATCGCGGCTTCGGCGCCCAGCAACTTCCTGGCGTTCAATGTCGAGGCGCAGCAAAAAGCGGTCGAAACCAAAGGCGAAAGTATTGCCAGGGGTTTGCAAAACCTGATGCACGACCTGCGCCAGGGCCACGTGTCGATGACGGACGAGAGCCAGTTCGAGGTCGGCAAAAACGTGGCCACCACAGAAGGCGCGGTCGTTTTCGAGAACGAACTTTTCCAGCTGATCGAATACAAGCCCTTGACGGCCAAGGTATTCGAGCGACCGTTTTTGCTGATCCCGCCCTGCATCAACAAGTACTACATCCTCGACCTTCAGCCCGAAAATTCGCTGATCCGGTACGCGGTGGAGCAGGGCCAGCGCACCTTTGTCGTGAGCTGGCGCAACCCGGACGACACGCTGGCCAAAAAAACCTGGGACGACTACATCGAAGACGCCGCGATCAAGGCGATTGCAGTGACGCAGGAGATCACCGGCGCCAAAAGTATCAACGCACTGGGCTTTTGTGTTGGCGGCACCATCCTGGCCACCGCGCTGGCGGTATTGGCCGCGCGCGGCGAAAAGCCGGTTGCCAGTGCCACGCTGCTTACCACACTGCTGGACTTCAGCGACACCGGCATTCTCGATCTCTTCATCGACGAAGCTTTCGTCAAATACCGCGAGTCTGAAATGGGCCAGGGCGGGCTTATGAAAGGCGGGGACCTGGCGTCTACTTTCTCGTTTCTGCGGCCCAATGACCTGGTCTGGAATTACGTGGTGGGCAACTACCTGAAGGGCGAGACACCGCCGCCGTTCGACCTGCTGTACTGGAACGGCGACTCGACCAATCTCCCTGGACCTTTTTATGCCTGGTATTTGCGCAACACCTACCTTGAAAACAAGCTGGTGCAGCCTGGCGCTACGACGGTCTGCGGAGAAAAACTCGACTTCGGCAAGCTCGATCTGCCGGTCTATATCTATGGCTCGCGCGAAGACCATATCGTGCCGATCGGCGGTGCTTACGCGTCAACCCGGCACCTGCCCGGCAAGCTGCGTTTTGTGATGGGTGCCTCCGGCCATATTGCCGGCGTAATCAATGCGCCGGTCAAGAATAAACGCAGCCACTGGATTGGCCCGGCGGGCAAATTCCCGAGCAAGGTAGACGAGTGGATTGCTGGCGCCAAGGAACACTCCGGTAGCTGGTGGCCGGACTGGGCGGCTTGGCTAAAAGCCCATTCCGGCAAACAAATAGCCGCGCCCAAAAGCTACGGACGCGCGCAATACAAAGCGATCGAAGCGGCCCCCGGCAGATATGTGAAAGCCAGGGCCTGAATTCAAGGTTCATTCAGCAAAGGATTATTTATGGAAGACATTGTTATCGTTGCAGCCGTGCGCACCGCTGTCGGCAAGTTCGGCGGGGCCCTTGCCAGAACTCCGGCCACCGAATTGGGTGCCACCGTTATCGCCGAGGTGCTTAAACGCAGCGGCCTGACCGCGGACCAGGTCGACGAGGTCATCATGGGCCAGGTGCTGGCCGCCGGGTCGGGACAAAACCCGGCGCGCCAGGCCGTGATCAAGAGCGGCCTGAACCAGTCCACGCCAGGCCTGACGATCAATGCCGTCTGCGGCTCCGGACTCAAGGCAGTCATGCTGGCCGCGCAGGCGGTGGCTTATGGTGACAGCGAGATCGTCATTGCCGGCGGGCAGGAAAACATGAGCGCCGCGCCCCACGTGTTGTTGGGTTCGCGCGACGGCCAGCGCATGGGCGACTGGAAGTTGACCGACTCGATGATCGTGGACGGCCTGTGGGACGTTTACAACCAGTACCACATGGGTATCACTGCAGAAAACGTGGCGCGCAAATACGGCATCAGCCGTGACGCGCAGGATGCGCTGGCGCTGGCAAGCCAGCAAAAAGCCGCGGCAGCACAGGAGGCAGGCCGCTTAAAGGACGAAATCGTGCCGTTCAGCATCGCGCAGAAAAAGGGCGATCCGATTATTTTTGCCAACGATGAATTCATCAACAAGAAGACCAGCGCCGAAGTACTGGCCGGCTTGCGGCCGGCCTTCGACAAGGCCGGCGGCGTGACGGCGGGCAATGCCACGGGCATCAACGACGGCGCGGCGGCCGTGATGGTCATGAAGGCCAGTAAAGCGGCTGCGCTGGGGCTCAAGCCGATGGGCCGGATTGCCAGCTTCGCCACCATCGGCCTGGATCCGGCGATCATGGGCATGGGCCCGGTGGGCGCATCTACCAGGGCATTGCAACGCGCGGGTTGGAAACCACAGGACCTGGACCTGCTGGAGATCAATGAAGCATTCGCGGCTCAGGCCTGCGCGGTCAATCAGGAAATGGGTTGGGACACCTCCAAGGTCAACGTCAACGGGGGTGCAATCGCGATCGGGCACCCGATCGGCGCGTCCGGTTGCCGCATTCTGGTGACACTGCTGTACGAAATGCGCAAGCGTGACGCCAAAAAAGGTATCGCCTCCCTGTGTATCGGCGGCGGCATGGGAGTTGCATTGACGATAGAGCGTTAAAGGATTTGGACTTTCGGATTTCGGGGTTGATTTTTCATAACTAAAGAGGAACACATCATGGGTAAAAAAGTAGCGTATGTCACGGGAGGCATGGGCGGCATAGGTACCGCCATCTGCCAGCGTCTGCACAAAGAGGGCTTCACGGTAATTGCCGGTTGCGGCCCAACCCGCGACCACGTCAAATGGATCGCCGAGCAAGCCGCGGTGGGCTACATTTTTTACGCGTCGGTCGGCAATGTGGGCGATTGGGACTCCACTGTCAGCGCGTTTGCCAAAACCAAGGCCGAACACGGTGCGATCGACGTACTGGTCAACAACGCGGGTATCACCAGGGACCGCATGTTCCTTAAAATGACGCGCGACGACTGGGACGCGGTCATCGAGACCAACCTGAACTCCATGTTCAACGTCACCAAACAGGTGGTCGCGGACATGGTGGAAAAAGGCTGGGGCCGCATCGTCAACATCAGCTCGGTCAACGGCGCCAAAGGCCAGGCCGGCCAGACCAACTACTCAGCCGCCAAGGCCGGCATGCATGGTTTCACGATGGCGTTGGCACAGGAGATGGCAACCAAAGGCGTCACCGTCAACACCGTGAGCCCGGGTTATATCGGCACCGATATGGTCAAGTCGATCCGCGAGGACGTGCTAGCCAAGATCGTGGGAACCATCCCTGTGAAACGGCTTGGTGAGCCGAGCGAAATCGCCTCCATCATTGCGTGGCTGGCATCGGATGAGGGCGGTTATTCGACCGGTGCCGACTTCTCGGTCAATGGCGGTTTGCATATGGGTTGACCGGCTCAATGGCCGCTGGAGTCGCCGGACCGGGTAGTTTCAAACAGGAACCAGGTGCGCAGTTCGGTTTCGTCGACCCAGTTTTCGATCAGGCTCGCGGTGGCAATGTCACTGTGCTCGTCGCACACGTCATGTGCTTCGCGCAAGCGCGCGGCCAGCACTTTGTTGTCCTCGCACAGTTCGGCCAGCATGTCCGACGGCTCGACGTAATCGGCGTCGTTGTCGAGAATGCGCTGGGTGCGCGCAATGTGTCCGATCGAACGCAGCGTGGTACCGCCCAGTTTGCGAATGCGCTCGGCGATCGGGTCGGTCATGGCGTAAATTTGGACCGACTGTTCGTCCAGCATGAGGTGATAGTCGCGAAAATGCGGGCCGCTCATGTGCCAGTGGAAGTTTTTGGTCTTGAGGTAGAGCGCAAACACGTCGGCGAGAATACCGTTCATCGCGCCGGTAATATCTTTGACGGCCGCGGCCTTTAGGTCGGTCGGCGTGATCAATGGCGCCTTTTGGCGATCCTTCGCACTAGGCGCGGATTTGGATGCGGATTTTTTCATAGTGGTTGCCTTTCAGGGATATGGCAGTGTGAGTGGGATGCGCCCGCGTGCAGGCCTAAGTGACATTAGAGCACCGATGCTCTATTACTGCTGCCGTGTGGTAACCGCTTCGATGGCCGCTAAGCAAGGCGTAGCGCACCAAGGGTAGGCGGTCGTTGCCGAAATACATGTACTCGCCGACAAACATGGTGGGCGAGCCGAAGCCGCTGCGGCGCGTCCCTCATACATGGGTAACTAACCCCGCTATGGCGGGTTTTTTG
>JANYBQ010000155.1 GCA_025360705.1 Betaproteobacteria bacterium
AACGCCCGCCGGATCTGCCGCCCCAACTCCGTCCGCATCGGAATGTACGGCGCAAAACACTATGTGAAAAAAATCGTGGCCAAGGTGGCGGACCAACGCTTGCAAACACCGGTGCGCAGCATCACCCGACTTGGCAGCGACCGAGGTGGCGGTGTGCAGGTTGCCACCGACACCGGTTGCGAACAATTCGACAAGGTGGTTTTAGCCACCCACTCCGACCAGGCGTTGGCATTGTTACGTGAGCCAAGCGTTGCCGAGCGCGGCATTCTGAGTGCTATCCGATACCACCCCAACCATGCCGTGTTGCATACCGACACGTCGGTGTTGCCGGCGAAGAAAGCCGCCTGGGCGGCATGGAATTATGCAAGCGCCGGACCCGGTTGCGCCGACCAATCGCATGACCGGCAAGTGTGCCTGCATTATCTGATCAACCTGCTACAACCTTTGCCGTGGGCGCAGCCGGTTGTGGTATCGCTGAATCCGTTGCGGGAAATCCCGCGTAATCAAATTATGGGCGAATACTATTACGCGCACCCGGTGTTCGATCTGGCCGCCATCAAGGCGCAGAGCGAAGTGGCGCAACTGCAAGGTAAATCCGGCACCTATTTTTGTGGCGCCTGGATGGGTTATGGCTTTCATGAAGATGGCTTGAAGGCCGGTCAGGGCGTGGCGTGGCAAATTCTGGCGAGCATGGGCGCAGAACCCGTGATTGCGGCATGAGCGCGCTGCCCATGATCGGCTTTGGAGAAGTGCGGCACACACGCTTACGTCCCATACACCACGCGTTTGTCTATCGCACCTATTTCCTGATGTTGCCGATGCGCGCCATGCAGGACGCCAGCAGCCCGGCGATGGACTCCCTGCTGGCATGCAACCGGCGTGCGGCATTGAGCTTTTTTGACAGTGATCACGGCGACGGCCGCGGCCCGAAGCAAGGTGGTGCCCTGCGTTGGCTGGACCACCTGTTGCAGTCCGAAGGCATCCTCGACGCCACCGGCGAAACCTGGCTGCATTGTTACCCGCGCGTGTTGGGCTACACCTTCAAGCCGGTCAGTTTCTGGTATTGCCACCGCGCAATCAGCGACGATGGCGGCTCTTTGCGCGCCATTGTGGTAGAGGTCAACAACACTTTTGGCGAACGCCATTGTTATTTGCTGGACCAACCCAGCCTGGGCATGGAGCTGAGCGCCGCCAAGGTGTTTTACGTATCGCCTTTTTGCAAGGTGGAGGGCCGCTACCGTTTTCGCTTTATGCGGGCGATGCGCGACGGCATCGAGAAGACGGTGGCACGCATCGACTTCGACGACAGCGATGGCGCGTTATTGCAAACCAGCGTCAGCGGCACGCTGCAAGCCATAACCCGCCAGGTGCTGCGCAGAGCGCTATGGCGTTACCCGGCCATGACCTTAGGCGTGGTTTTCCACATCCATCTGCAGGCCGTACGGCTGTGGCTCAAAGGCGTGAAATTTCTTCACAAACCCGCTGCACCGACCCTGCCAGTCACACGATGATCCGTTCCCGCAATCTTCACTACGTCTCAGCGCCATGACCATCACCGCCATTTCTTCTCTGCCGGGTCCGCGCAGCGCACCGGCCGCCGCGCGAACCGCCTTGCAATTGTTGACGCGCCTGCGCCACGGCTCGCTGACATTGCAACTTCCCGACGGATCTCTGCAGTTTTTCGGCGAAACCGGAGGCAGCGGTACGGGACGCAGCGGGGCGATGATTTCTCTACGCAACTGGAATGTGTGCAGCGCTGCGTTGAAGTCGGGCGATATCGGCTTTGCCGAAAGTTACATCGCGGGTGACTGGAGCACTCCCAATTTGACCGACTTGCTGAAGTTATTCATAAGCAACCGCCGTGAAGTCGAAGACGTGATCTACGGCAGTTGGGCAGGGCGCATGTTGTACCGCGTGAAGCACTGGCTTAACCGCAACACCAAGACCAACAGCCAGAAAAATATTCACGCCCACTATGACCTGGGAAATGCCTTTTATGGTTTGTGGCTGGACCACACGATGAACTATTCGTCCGCCTGGTTTGAAGGCGACCACACCCGCTCCATGCCCGACGCGCAGTCCGCCAAAGTCCGCCGCGCGC
Source organism: Betaproteobacteria bacterium (assembly GCA_025360705.1). GTDB lineage: Bacteria > Pseudomonadota > Gammaproteobacteria > Burkholderiales > Burkholderiaceae_C > CAISIP01. The sequence continues at coordinate 2,102 of JANYBQ010000155.1, forward strand.
TCCGCATGGCCGACGTCAAGGCCGGTGACCGCGTGCTTGAAATAGGATGCGGCTGGGGCGCTCTGGCCGAAATGGCGACCACCGAGTTTGGCGCCAGCATTGCCGGCGTGACGCTGAGCGCCGAGCAGTTGACGTTTGCCAGGCACCGCATGGCAAACCTGCAACTGGCGCCCGGGACCTCAGCCGATCTTCGGCTGCAGGATTACCGTGACATCGACGACGGTCCGTATGACGCCATCTGCTCGATCGAAATGGTGGAGGCGGTAGGCCGCGCTTACTGGCCGACTTATTTCCAGACCGTGCGGCGCTTGCTCAAACCCGGCGGCAGGGCCTGTATTCAAAGCATCGTGATCGACGACGCACTTTTCAAGCGTTACATCAACTCAACCGACTTTATTCAACAGTACATCTTCCCTGGCGGATGCCTGCCCTGCCCGGCGGAGTTCAGGCGCGAGGCGGAAGCGGCCGGGCTCCAGGTGGTGGACGAATTTGCGTTCGGTCAGGACTACGCCGAAACACTCAGGCGCTGGCGCCATGATTTTCTCGCGCGGCGCGCGGAAATCATGGGCCTCGGTTTCGACGAAAGGTTTATGCGTATCTGGGAGTTCTATCTGGCTTATTGCGAAGCCGCATTCGACAAAGCCAGCATCAATCTGATGCAGTACACATTGATCAAGCCTTTGTGATGACCACGCGGCCATGCCAGGGGTTGCAGCGGGTTTTGTTAAGCCTTCTGCTGACCTTGGGCACGGCCCAGGCGCAACCACTGGAGCTGCATACAGCTTTGCCGTCGGCGACGCTGGCCGGGCATTACCGTTTCACTTCCTGGGGTTTCGACGTCTACGATGTCAGGCTATGGGTCGAGCCGGGATTCAAGGCTGGCGAATATGAGCGCCACGCTTTTGCGCTGGAGTTGACCTATCTGCGCGATTTCACCAACCAGGCGATCTTGAAGCGGTCGATGGAAGAAATGCAACGTCAACCCGGATTCCCATTGCCACAACTGAAGTCCTGGCAACATGCGCTGCATAGCGCTTTTCCCGACGTGCGCAAAGGCGACCGGATCACCGGCGTTTACCGGCCGGATAGAGGAACCGTATTCCTTACAAATGGCCGGCAGACCGGGATCGTCGCCGATGCCGAGTTTGGTCAATTTTTTTTCGGCATCTGGTTGTCGGTGCATAGCTCCGAACCCCGGTTGCGCGAGGCACTGCTCGCGAATGTTCAAGCCAGGTGACTAGCCATGAATGCCGGCGACAGTTTTAGCGCGCGCCAGGGACTCCTGTACGGTCTGCTGGGCCTGCCGCTGGCCTTTGTGGCATTACCGCTATATGTAATCCTTCCCAACTACTATGCGCGCGAGTTCGGCGTGCCGCTGGCAACACTCGGCGCGGTCTTGTTATCGGCGCGGCTGCTGGACGCTGTAATCGACCCGGTGATCGGGCGTTGGTGCGACCGGCTTTTTTCGCGCTCGGCGCAGGCCGTGCTGATCTTCGGCGCATTGGCCGGGTTGCTACTCGCGGCCGGGTTCGGCTTGCTGTTTTTTCCCGCTACACGTTCCCAGACCTATTTGGTTGCGTGGGCGACGGTGTTGCTGATAGTCACCTACGCAGCCTACAGTGCTTTAAGCGTGGCGCATCAATCCTGGGGTGCGATGCTGGGTGGCGACGAGGCCCAACGCAGCCGCATCGTGGCGTGGCGCGAAGGCCTGGGGCTGGTGGGTGTCGTACTTGCGTCAGTAACGCCACTGGTCATGGGACTGGCGCCGACGGTGGCGCTTTTCTGGATCGCCCTTGTTGTGGGATGGGTCGCGTGGACGCGCGCCGTGCGACCCCAGGCATCAACGGTGGCGCGTCCCCGCGATATCTGGCTTCCATTTCGTCGTCCAGCGTTCCGGCGTCTGCTGGGCGTGTTTGTCCTGAATGGAATTGCCAGCGCGATTCCGGCGACGCTGATCCTGTTTTTTGTCCAAGACCGGCTGCAGGTGCCCAAAGCCATGGAGTCCCTATTCCTGGGCACCTATTTCGCTGCGGCGGCGCTTTCCATACCGTTCTGGTTACGCGTCGTACAACGCCACGGTTTAGCGCATAGCTGGATGTTCGGCATGGCGCTGGCGGTTGCGGCATTTGTCGGGGCAACCTGGTTGGGTAACGGCGACACTTTTGCTTTTGCCGTAGTCTGCGCCCTGTCCGGCATTGCGTTGGGGACCGACCTTGCGCTGCCCGGAGCGATGTTGGCGGGCGTGATTGCAAGCTCGGGCGATAGAGGGCGCTTCGAAGGCGCTTATTTTGGTTGGTGGAACTTCGCCACCAAGCTGAATCTTGCGTTGGCCGCGGGTCTGTCGCTGCCGCTGCTGGGCTTGTTTGGATATTCGCCCGGTGAGCGAAGTGCCGCGGCGTTGAACGCCCTGACTGTCGCTTATTGCGTGCTGCCCTGCGCCCTCAAGCTGGCTGCGCTTGCCGCGCTGTACACCCTTATCATTCGGCCCGGACAAGTCCGGCAGACGCCATGCCATTGAACCCCCCCATCACGCACTGGCGCGGCAAAACAGTTTGGCTGGTAGGCGCATCGACCGGCATAGGACGGGCCACCGCGTCGCTGCTGCATGCACATGGCGCCAAGCTAATTGTCTCGGCGCGCAATGCCGATGCACTCAACGCCTTTGTCACGCAGCATCCGGGCGCCATTGCTCTACCACTCGATGCCACCGACCTGCAAGCAGTCAAGCAGGCTGCACGCGCGGTATCGACCATGGGCCGGCTGGATGGCATGGTGTATTTCGCCGCCCATTACAACGAAATGCGTTCGGATGCGATGGACCTTTCGGACATGTTGCGTCACTTGCGGATCAACTACGTCGGCGCGTTGCACCTGCTTGACGCGGTACTGCCCCAGTTACTGGCCGATGCCAAGAACGGAGGTTTCATCAGCTTGGTCGGCAGCGTGGCAGGGTACGGCGGTTTGCCGAAGAGCCTGGCCTACGGGCCCACCAAAGCGGCGCTGATCAACCTGGCGCAAACGCTCTACCTCGACCTGCACGACAGGAACATTGGCGTGTTCATCATCAACCCCGGTTTTGTGGAAACACCGCTTACGGCACAGAACAATTTCAAGATGCCGGCGTTGATTTCACCCGAACAAGCGGCAACGGAAATTCTCAAGGGATGGGCACGCGGGGATTTTGAAATCCACTTCCCGAAACGCTTCACGTTCTGGATGAAAGCGCTGCAGCTACTCCCCTACTGGCTCTATTTTTTTTGCGTTCGCCACATTACCGGCGCATAAGTGGCCCGCACGTCGCGCGCGGGCCCAACGCTCAGACGGGCGCGGTGTCGGCGAAGCTTGGACGCAACATAAGTTTGTCCTGCAGCTTGACCAGATTGGCGTGATCCGATCGCCATGTGATTTGGGGAAAGCGGAATTCCAGATAACCGAGCGCACATCCGACGGCAATATCCGCCAGGCTCAAATGAATTCCGGTGCAAAACGGCTTCTCGGCCAGCCCCTTGCTCATAGCCTTGAGGCTGGTGTCGATCTTGGCCAACTGACGATCTATCCACGGCTGGCAGCGTTGCGCCTTAGCGCGGCCGTCCCAGGTGGCTTCCAGTCGGGCCACCAAAGCGGCATCCAGAACACCATCGGCCAGCGCCTCCCAGGTTTTGACTTCGGCCCGCTCGCGCCCCAGGGTAGGAATCAACTTGCCGACCGGCGACAGCGTCTCCAGATACTCGACGATTACCCGCGAATCGAACAAGGCTTCGGCTCCTTCCATGACCAGACATGGCACCTTGCCCAGCGGATTGGATTCACTGATGTTGGTATCGGCCGCCCAGACGTTCTCAATCACATAGTTGTAGTCGAGTTTTTTTTCCGCCATCACGATGCGAACCTTGCGCACATAGGGACTGGAGGAGGATCCGATTAATTTCATGGGTAAGTCAGTTTGCTGCGTAACTCATTCTAGCCAATGGGATCCGCTTTGCCGGGCGAGGCCGCGCCAGCGGCGCGCCACCTACAATCGGTTCATGGGTTTCTCTGCTATTTCAGCTCTTTCTCCACTGGACGGTCGTTACGCGGCCAAACTCGCGAAACTCCGGCCTTTGATGAGCGAACAAGGTTATATGCAACGCCGGGTGCAAGTCGAAATCGCCTGGTTCGTCAACCTGAGCGACGCGGGCTTCGCGGAATTTAAACCCCTTAGTCCCGGCGCTCGCACGTATTTGCTGGGCCTGGTAAAAAACTTTGGCGAAACCGATGCCAAGGCCATCAAGGACATCGAGAAAACCACCAACCATGATGTAAAGGCGGTCGAATACTGGATCAAGTCCCGATTCGAGTCACGGCCCGAATTGCTTCGGGTCAGTGAGTTCGTGCATTTCGCGTGTACCAGTGAAGACATCAACAATACCAGCCACGCGCTGCAATTGCGTGCCGCACGCGACGTCGTGGTGCTGCCGGCGCTGGACCGGCTACTGCTCAAGTTGCGGGAAATGGCACGGGCCCATGCCGACGTAGCGATGCTCAGTCGCACGCATGGCCAGACCGCCAGCCCGACCACGGTCGGCAAGGAAATCGCCAATGTGGTGGTGCGCCTGCAGACCGCTTGCGACCGCATCACCGCCATCAGGATCCTGGCCAAAATGAACGGCGCGGTGGGCAACTACAACGCCCATCTGTCCGCCTGGCCCGATTTCGATTGGGAGGGCTTCAGCAAACGCGTGGTGGAAACGCCGGAGCCGGGCCCGGAGCCGGCCACGCGGTCCTGGGGATTGGGCCTGCATTTTCAGCCGTTCAGCATTCAGATCGAGCCGCACGACTACATGGCCGAATTGTTCGACGCAGTGGCGCGCGCCAACACCATACTGATCGACTGGTCGCGCGACGTTTGGGGCTACGTCAGCCTGGGTTATTTCAAGCAGCGGTTGCGCGCCGGGGAAGTCGGCTCCAGCACCATGCCGCACAAAGTCAATCCGATCGATTTTGAAAATGCCGAAGGCAATCTCGGCCTGTCCAATGCGCTGCTGCGGCACCTGAGCGAGAAATTGCCCATCAGCCGCTGGCAACGCGACCTGACCGACTCTACGGTGCTGCGCAACATGGGGGTGGCGCTGGGGTATGCCGTGCTGGCTTACGAATCGATGGCAGTTGGCTTGGGCAAACTGGAACTCAACCAGTCGGCCATCGCGGCGGACCTGGATGCCTCTTGGGAAGTGCTGGCCGAACCGATCCAGACCGTCATGCGCCGTTATGGCTTGGCGCAACCCTATGAGCAGTTAAAAAATTTCACGCGCGGCGCGCCGATGACACGCGAGCTGATGCGGGGTTTTATCGCCAAACTGAGTATCCCGGATGCCGATAAACAGCGCCTTCTCGCCATGACGCCGGCCAGTTACGTGGGCATGGCCGCCGAACTGGCCAGGCGCGTCTGAACGCGGGACCATGGCGATCAAGTCGACGATCTTCAAAGCCAGTCTGCAAATTGCGGACATCGACCATGGCTACTACGCCAACCATGCGTTGACGCTGGCGCGCCACCCCAGCGAAACCGATGAACGCATGATGGTGCGGCTGGTTGCGCTTGCGCTGCACGCTCACAAATTGCAAAGCGTATGCGCCGGAGATGGCACCCTGGCCTTTGGCGCCGGGCTGTCGGATCCGGATGAACCCGATGTGTGGCTGCGCGACTTCACCGGTCGCATTCGTTTGTGGATCGAAGTCGGCCAGCCGGAAGAAAAGGCGCTTATCAAGGCTTGCGGCAAGGCCGACGAGGTGGTGCTGTATTGCTTCAGCCACGCGGCCGAGATATGGTGGCGCGGCATCGAGACCAAGCTTTCACGTCCGCAAAACCTAAGTGTGTTCAGGGTCCCGACCGAAAGTTCGCAAGCGCTGCGTGCGTTCGCCCAGCGCAGCATGCAATTGCAGGCGACGATCCAGGAAAACACACTGATGCTCGGAGATGGCGCGCTCAATTTGGACATCGAGCCGGTTCGCTGGAAATAAGCTCAGACCGCTCGGCCTTCAGCGGCACGTTCCGCGTACTTATTGAAGCGCCAAGCCTCTCCTTGCAGGGTGATGCGCCGCCAGGTTTGGCGCTTCTCCGCCGGCCTCATCTCGGTCCAGTGCCGGACCTCGGAAAAACTGCGCCCGCAGCCCTTGCACACCTCGTCACCCTGGCTGGTCGAGCAGATGGCGATGCAGGGCGTGTCCGGGGTCGTGGTGTACCAGCCCATCCAGGCCTGATACGCCTGCGCAGGAAAAGAAAATTCATCGGCCTGCGACTCGTGGCAAAAGACCATCAATGCGTAGACCTCGGCCAATGCGCGCACTTCCGGTTCGAGCGAAATGCCGTCCGGAGACGGCTTTTTTTCGCGCCAGTAATTGATGGCCGATTCGATATCGGTGATGTGAATGCCAGCCATGCCGGGTTGTTGCTTCCTGCGCCGCAGGCGCCACCTTCTTCCCAGTGCAAGCGGCTTCCCCCCGTGATTGACATGGAGGCCGCCAAGGGAGGATGGGCATCTTAACGCGCGGCGGAGCGCAAAACCAGCGCAATTGCAAAGGCCATCCGGTGGCGGATGGTATGCTGTGTACCAATGAAACTGATTGTCAAATGGTTGCTTAGCGCAGCTGCTTTACTGGCCGTAGCCTACATTTACAGCGGCGTACAGGTAACCAGCTTTACCGCTGCACTGATCGCGGCGTTCGTTATCGGATTGTTCAATACCATACTGCGTCCGATCCTGGTCATATTGACGCTCCCGGTCACTCTGGTCACGCTGGGCCTGTTCCTGTTTGTGATCAACGCACTGATGTTCTGGGCGGCCTCCGGCGTAATGAACGGTTTTCAAGTACGCGGCTTCGGAGCGGCTCTGATCGGCTCGCTGATCTATTCGGCCTTTGGACTCGTTATCGAGTCAGCGCTCGAGAGCCTGTTCTCTAAGAAGTAACTGCACCTGGCGGGTTCGGGTGTCGACGATCGACGCTTCTATATGGTCTACGCCAGCGCCGCCCGCCGTGTTGTGCACCAACGTCTGGGCTGCCTTGAAGCGGTCCAGCGCACCGGCATAGTCCAGCTGCGCGGCCTGTACCTCGCCTTCAGCCCGAATCGAGCGCAATACCAGCCCCTGTGCAAAATAGGCACTCGCCAATAATTGCCAGGCAGCGGCGTCCTTCGGATGTTTTGCCACCCAGGTTTGCAAATTGGCGGCGGCTTCGCTGGCCCGGCCCTTGCCGATCAGCACCTGCGACGACAGGAACAACTCCGGACGCGCCGAATGCGTCAGCTCCGGTGCCGGCTGACCAGACTGTAAGGCGAGCTCGACTGTCAACAACCCGGTCAGACGGGAAGCCCGCTCATCGATGCGCGTTACGCCAGCGAGCCGGGTCAGGAACGAATTGGCATCTGCAAAATCACGCAACTTCGCTGCCGCCAACACCCCTGCGTACAGGCTGGCGACCTGGCGCGCGGAAGACTGGGCCGCCACTGTGCCGCTGCTGGCCTCCGTCACCATCTGGCGCAAGGCATCGATGGCCGGCGTAGACAGCGCCCGTGCGCGGGCACTCAGCATTGCCTGTTCGAGTGTCACTTCGACCGGGCTCCGTGTGGCAACACCCCCAGGCTGGCGCGCCTGCATGTCGGCGATTCGTTCCGTCGTTAAAGGATGGCTGCGAAGGTAGGGGAAAGCACCGTTGTCATTCAAGCGCGAGGCCTGCTGCAGCTTGTCGAACATCGAGACGAAGCCTTGCGGCGCAAATCCGGCCTGTGTCATGATGCCGAAACCTACCCGGTCGGCTTCGCGCTCCATGTCGCGGGAGAAATTAAGCTGGTTCTGAAGCGCAACTGCCTGCCCGCCCACCAACAACGCATTGGCCGCTTCGGGGCTCTTGCTGGCAGCCAGCGCCCCCAGTATCATGGCCCCGATGACCCAGGGGGTTTGTCCGCTTTGCCTGGATATGAGGCGCGAAATGTGCCGCTGTGTGACGTGGCTCAACTCATGTCCCAGAACCGAGGCCAGCTCATCCCGACTGGTAACAACCGCGACCAAGCCAAGGTTCAACCCAAGATATCCACCCGGCAAGGCAAATGCGTTGACGGTACGGTCGCGGCCCATCAATATCTGCCACGCGAAACGCTGGTCCAACTCGGCGGACATACCGCCGCCGGCGCGCGCAGCCGCGAGCAATGCCTGCCAGATTCCGTCGACGTATTCAAACAATACCGGGTCGTCGATATAGTCCGGGTCGTGGAACATCTCGCGTGCGATGCCGTCGCCCAGCTTGCGTTCGGCGCTGGCGGCAAGTTCGCTGCCATCGCCCAATTCAGGCAACTGCGTATTGGCCGGCCTGAAGGTCGCCGCAGGTATCGCCGGGCGCTGGGCCGCCCCGGTCTGGGCCTGTACCCAAGTCGGACATGCCAAACCGAGTATGGTGAATCCGGCGATGAGACGCATACGAGCCGGAGATCTGCACAAGCGTCTAGTTGATGGAAGCATGACCGTATGATGCTGGAAACCAGTTAACGTTTCGTAAAGCCGGGCTTCCATTTAATTCTCCATGACCTCTCTCACCCATTTTGACGCGCAAGGCCAAGCCCACATGGTAGATGTCGCGGCCAAGCCCAGTACACACCGCAAGGCGGTCGCTGGTGGACGCATCGACATGCAGCCGGCCACCCTGGCGATCATTGAGGCTGGCACGGCCAGTAAAGGCGACGTGTTGGGTGTCGCGCGTATCGCCGGCATTCAGGCGGCGAAAAAAACCAGCGAATTGATCCCGCTGTGCCATCCTTTGGCGTTAACCCGTGTCGCACTTGACTTTCTGTCGACTGCGGCTGATCCGTCGCGGGTCAGCAATGTTTATTGCACCGCCACGGTAGAAACCGTCGGACCAACCGGGGTAGAGATGGAGGCGCTGACCGCCGTGCAGGTGGCGTTGCTCACGATCTACGACATGTGCAAGGCGGCGGACCGTGGGATGACGATCAACGATGTGAAGCTGCTGCAAAAACAGGGCGGCAAGTCCGGCGACTTTGTGGCGGAATAACCAGTCGCGTACGCCTGTCAACCTGCCGATTTGCGCCACCATGTGTGACGCTTATGATCGCCAACCTCTACTCCGCGGGTAGGTGCACCGCCGCTGACGGTCCCCTGGTTTCTACCCAGCGGGCGTATTCAGACGGAAACGCAGCGCGATAACGCGCCAGATAAAAAAGCGCCTCCTCGTCGCGGCCCAACATCAGGGCGCTATCAATCAGCTTCTCGACCACTCGGGCTTCGGGCGAAAAATGCAGCAAATCGTGGGCCACGGCGTTGATGCGCACTGCGTTCTCCGCTGTCACCCCAGTCATCGTTAGGTCCGCGAACCGCACCTGGCGGCGGAACAACCAGGAACCGCTGATCTTCGCCATCGTATTTTCGCGATAAGCAGGCGCGCGCATATCGGGCGGAAGATATATCTGGCTTATGCGGTGGTAATCCCACGCGGTGTACGCGACGCCTGCCAGCAAAAGTACCGCTGTGCATCCTGCGATTGTTTTGGCAAGGGATGATGACTGTGTGCGGTTAGGCCCGCCGACTTGCGGTTGCATCACAGCGCCGCCATCGGCATCGTCGGGCACGATTGCGCGGGTAGAAGAAAGGATCCAGATACACAACCCAGCCGCGATCTGGAATGGCCCGTACCACAGCGGATATTCCAGCATGCTGTGCAACATGATGACGGCCAGAACCGCCCAAGCCATTTGCCGGGTTGGATCGGTTTCACGCCACGGCCTGGAACGCCACACCAGCGATAGGCCCAAGCAACACATCAGCAAGGCAACCGGGACGCCAAGCACCACGGCCAGGTGCAACGGCAGGTTGTGGGCATTGTCGAGAATCTCGCAAAACCGGGCGCCCGAATAAAGCGAAATGAAATGGGCGTATGCCAGTTCGCCCCAGCCCCAGCCTGACCAGGGTTTCTGGGCGATCAGATCGAGCACGTTGCTCCAGAGCGTCAAGCGACTGCCACACGCAGGCCCACCGTCGTGCAATCGGGCCAGGATGCCAGTGGCCGTTGGGTCCAGTCCAGCCAGCCGTGGCAACGCGAAGGCTGCGGCAGCGTAGCCCAGCCCTGCCGCAATCAAGACCCGCACAACCCACGGATCACGAAAGCCGCGCCACAAGGGAACCGCCACACACAACAATACCAACTGGATCATCCCGGTGCGCGATGAAGACGCTGCATTGCCAGCCGCTAACAGGATCGCGGCCACTATTGGCCAAGCCGTGTGTAATTCGAATGCCCTGTTCTTTGGTAGGTTTGGCATGCCTGCATCGGACGCTCTTGGCGGCCGCCGGTTGCAACAGACCCACCACAACAATGCCGCGATCCCGATATTCGTCAGCGTCGCAAATTGGTTGCGCTGGCGCAGGTTGGCGAAGGCTTCGCCGGCTAGCGTGCTGTTGATCCAGGGCGAAAATGTTGAGCTGGCACCAAAATACTGCAATAGCCCAAGCGCACTGCTGAGCAAGGCAGCAGCGAGCCAAGTCCAAAAAGACACCGCCACAACGTCGACGCGTCTTTCGAAAGTCAGCAGCAAAAAAATACACATGCACGCCAACGAAACCAACCACGGCACCACTGCGGGCGAAGGGCCACCAGCAAAGGGATTCAACCACGGCAGCACCAAGGCTAGTACAGCAAACCATTTGAGTGCGATGTGCTTTCGTTCCGGCACCGACAAGCCCGGCCCGCGGGAGACAACCGGACTCAGTTCGGCCATGGGACGGCTGCTATTTGAGGGTCTTGTTTGGACTGAATGGTCCATGCTTGCTTGACAGCAGCGCAGTGAGACTCAGGGACAACTTTGCACATCCGCCGGAGCCATAATTGCGCGTCGTCCGGTCGCTGATTCATCGCCAGAGCAGCGGCAAGTTTATGAAAAGCGCTGGCATTCGGGAAAGCACCGGCAATCTTTCGCATCCAGTCCAACTCCTCGGCGCTCATGCCGCGGGTAGGCTCGAATCTGGCCAAACGGATGAACTCGCGCCATTGGGTCAGCAGCAGAACCTCCGGTGGCTCACCTCTCGTTTCATACTTTATGCGGGCCCACTCAAAACGCAGGGCCTGGTAGCTTGACTCCACCCGTGCATAGTCGCGAACGATCAACACCAGCAGCGTGATGGAGGCAAACCACACCGCGAAGTAGCTCCACCGCCCAATAACCAACAGGGGCCGGGCTTTCGCACGCACATTGAGCGCTCCCATGACCAAGCCCACGGGAAGCAGGAAATAGGCGTGGTGCAACGGGAGTTCCAGCATCGCGTGATTGCCCACCACCAGCAAGAACAACAGCAACACCGCATCCTCCGCAGCACAGACCGCGCGAAGGCGTAGCCACAACCACCTGACAATGCAAATCGATATAAACAGCCCGACCGGAACTCCACACCACAGAACAAGATCGAGCAAGAGATTGTGCGCATGGAAGAACACCACTTGCAGAGCAGGATGGTTAAGGGCTGCTGCCAACTGCGCCAGGCCTACTTGGTTCCATCCGTACCCTGACCATGGGTGCTGCCAAGCAGCATCGATGAAGAGCGACCAGAGAACTGGACGCTGTTCACTGGATATTCGGGCGATGTCGCTGACATCCGCCGGCAAGGTTAGCAGTAATAACTGGCCCAGCCAGCCAATCGCCATGACGCAGGCGGCGAAATACAGACCCAAGCCCGTGACAACCCACGGCAACCTCGGATCTCGCCATAAACGGCGCCAGACCCAACTGGCAGCGACCAACATGGCAACCGCCACCCACGCCGTCCGCGAGGCCGTCAGCGCAACCCCAAATAGAAGGAAAACCGCCATGAATAGCGCAGTCCACCCGCCAATACGTTGCCGGACGTTGCCCCAAGCTGCAGATAGAAGACCCCACAGCAGAAAAGTACCTAACTGGTTGGGTTGGCCGAAGTTGGCGAAAGGCCGGCCATAGCCGTCGCCCATCGACCAAATATGCAGTAAATCCAATGAGAGCCATTGATGCAACTGCAAACCCACCGAGATCAGCGCCGCCATGCCAATCGACAGGAACAGGCCATCGGCAAACTGACTGGGGGTTGCCATTTCCCACCGGGCGCCAGTTAGCAAAGCCAGCAGGAATCCGATCAGATAAGCGCTGCTGATCCAGGCCGTTCCAGACAAAGTAATCAAGCCGAGACCCAGCTGCAACATTGGCACGCAAACCAGCGCCGCCACGAGTATTGCGATGCCGTGCCAAACCGCAGGGCCAGTCGAGCGCAAGAGGACGGCAGCTGAAGCCAACGCCAGGACAGCAGCAATCCAGGCGTCCATGTGAAAGGTCGACCAGGGCGGAT
>JANYBQ010000190.1 GCA_025360705.1 Betaproteobacteria bacterium
TACGCCCCGGAGATGCCAGATGAGGAAATCCTCAAACGCCTGCTGGCGCTGAACCTTGACCGGGCAAATACATTCAAACCATAAGACACTAAAATATAGTATCATTTGCAATGCAGCGCAAACACCGGCGAACATTGGAACTGGTCTTCTCGCGCCCGGTTCCGGGAGGCGTCAAGTGGCGCGACGTCGAAGCTCTGCTGGTTGCGCTCGGGGCGGAGATTTCGGAGCGCGAAGGGTCACGCGTGGGTGTGAAACTGTTTGCGGACCGGCGGGTGTTCCACCGCCCGCATCCGTCGCCCGACACCGATAAGGCAGCGGTGGAAAGCATTCGCAAATGGCTGGAGACCAATGGAGTGAAACCATGAAGAACGTGATGGAAATCAAAGGCTACAAGGCGCTGATTGCCTTCGACCCCGAAACCGACCAATTTCGGGGGGAGTTCATCGACATCAGTGGCGGGGCTGACTTCTATGCAGCCAATGTGAAGTCATTGCGCCGCGAGGGTGAGACGTCCCTGAAAGTGTTCCTGGATATGTGCCGCGAAGATGGCGTGGAGCCTCGCAAAAGCTACTCGGGCAAGCTCATGGTGCGGTTACCCACCGAGTTGCACCAACGTGCCGCCGCATCGGCGGCATCCAATGGCAAAAGCCTCAATGCCTGGCTGGCCGACGTGGTGGAACAAGCCTCGGCTTGAATTCCCTTCGTATCTTTCAAGGTGCTGGACGTGTCGTCGGACGGTGCAGCGATTTGCGCCCCGCACGCCCCGTTCTAAACTCTCCCTTTTCCCAGGCCTTTGCCCATGACCTACTGCGTCGCCATCAAACTCAACGCCGGACTGGTCTTCCTGTCCGACTCGCGTACCAACGCCGGGCTGGACCAGATCAGCACTTTTCGCAAGATGATCGTTTATGAAAAGCCCAACGACCGTTTTATGGTCTTGTTGTCGGCCGGCAACCTGAGCATTTCGCAGTCGGTGCGCGAGATTTTGCAGGTGGAGCAACTGCATGAAAACCCCAACAGCGAGGCGATCACGATCTGGAACGCGCGCAGCATGTTCGACGCGGCGCGCGTGCTCGGGTCGGCGATCCGCCACGTGCACGACCGCGACGCGCTGTCGCTGCAGCAGGCGGGCGTCGAGTTCAACGTATCGCTGATATTCGGTGGCCAGATCCAGGGTGAGGCGATGCGCCTGTTTCAGGTGTATTCGGCCGGCAACTTCATCGAGGCCACGACCGAGACGCCTTACTTCCAGGTCGGTGAATCCAAGTACGGCAAGCCGGTGCTGGACCGCGTCATCACGCCCGACACGCCGCTGGACGAGGCGGCCAAATGCGCGCTGGTGTCGATGGACTCCACGCTCAAGTCCAACCTCTCGGTTGGGCTGCCGCTGGACCTGGTGGTATACGAGGCCAACAGCTTCCAGACCGACAAGGTGGTGTGCATCGACGAGAACAACCCCTACTTCAAGATGATGCATAACAACTGGGGCAAGAAGCTGCGCGAGGTGTTCGACAGCATCGAGGACCCGATGTGGAAAGGCGAACAGACCGACGTGCCGCTGATGGTCGAGGCGCAACGCCACAAGCCGCTCAAAAAAATCAGCACACCGCAAGAGAAGTTGATCTGATGGCGCCCGAGAGGAAACTTCGTGGTGATGAACGGCGGATCAATCGGCCCAGGTCACGAGGCCGCTCCAGGCCGTGGCCAGCACCACGATGCCAAACGCAATGCGGTACCAGGCGAAACCGTTGAAGGTGTGGCTGGCGATGTAGTGCAGCAACCAGCGTATGCACAACCAGGCGCTGAAAAAAGAGAATAGAAATCCCACCGCGAACATCGGCAGGTCGCCAATGGCCAGCAGTGCACGCTCCTTGTACAGGCTGTAGACACCAGCGCCAATCAGCGTGGGAATGGCGAGAAAGAACGAGAACTCGGTTGCCGCCTTGCGCGACAGACCCAGCAACATTCCGCCGATGATGGTGGCGCCGCTGCGGCTGGTGCCCGGAATCAAGGCCAGGCACTGGACCAGGCCGACCTTGAGCGCGTCCACCGCCGTCATGGCGTCCACGGTTTCGACTCTTGCCAGGCGGTCTACTTCAATGCTTCCTACAACCTTGTCGTTGGCGATGATCGGCATGGATTTATCGATCTTCTGGCGCCGCTCAGCCCACAAAATTATGAAGCCGCCAATTATGAAAGTACTGGCCACGACCACCGGCGTGAACAAGTGGTCCTTGATGGTCTTGCCGAACAGCAGGCCCAGCACGACTGCCGGAATAAAGGCCACCAGCACATTTAGCGCGAACTTTTGCGCCTGTTGCTGCGACGGCAATTCCACCAGCGTCTCGCGAATTTTTTTCCAATAAACGATGATCACCGCCAGGATCGCCCCGGTCTGAATAGCGATGTCGAACACCTTGCCTTTGGCATCGTCCATACCCAGCAGCGACCCGGCCAGAATCAGGTGGCCGGCGGAAGAAATCGGCAAGAACTCGGTCACGCCCTCGACGACACCCATGACGGCCGCTTTGGCCAGCAAAACAATATCCACGCGTGCTCCTTGAAGACCGGCGATTATCGCCGCACCCGCTGATAACACGGCGAGGAGCGGCAGGCGCCGGGTCAGGAGCCCACGGCGGCGCTGGCAGAACTCTTCGCGGCCGCCGGGACGGCTATATCGCCGGCAGCCTTTTTGGCCTGCATCAATTCATAGGTCGCGCGCTGGTCCGGTGTCAACATGGCATTGATTTTCTGTTGCATCTCGGCTGTTAACTTGGCCTTTGCCGCTTCGCGTTCGGTTGGGCCCAGGCCGCGCAAGGCCAGCGCGCGTGGCAGCATGTCGGCGCCAATGGCGTCCAGCTTTTTTTGTTGTCCGACGTCGAGTTGCAAACCGGCCACCAGCCGTTCGCGTTGCGCCGCATAGCCGTGTTGCCCGCTCGCCGGCTGGGCATTCGCGGTGGATATCCAGGCCCGGTCGCCGGCAAGCAACAAGGCTACAAGTAGGACGAATAACAAGTGAGACAAGTGGATCTTCTTCATGTGCCCATTTTAGGAAACCAGCGGCGCACAGACGTAAGAAAGTGATTCCGCACCATAAAGATGGATCAGGGTAATTGCCATTGGCGCCGCAAACAACGCTCTTCGCGCCATCTAATTCGCATTTCGTCGTCGCCGGATAGCCAGGCCACGCAAGTCAGGGCACATTACGGCTTAACTCGAACCACGGAGAAAAATCATGCTCTATCAAATTCTTGCCCATACGCCGCTGTGGGTCTGGACCATCCTGTCGCTGTTAGTGTGGTGGGGACTCATGCAAACCGTGGCAAGGCATTCGCGGTTAGGCCGCGTCATCCTGTTGCCGCTGGCAATGACCAGCCTGTCGCTGTACGGCACCCTTTCTGGCTTCGGTACGGTGCCTGCGATCTGGCCGCTGTGGGTGGGCGCAGCGCTGCTAGCACTGGTCTGGGTCGCGTCGACTGCTTTACCCGCGGGCGTTCAGTACGATACCGCCGGCCGGGTGTTCAACCTGCCCGGCAGCTGGGTGCCGCTGGGCCTGATGATGGCGATCTTCCTGACCAAATACGGCGTGGGCGTGATGCTGGCGCTGGAGCCGGCGCTAGCCCACGACACCACGGCTGCTGCAATAGTCGCCAGCCTGTATGGCGCCATGAGCGGTGTGTTCGTCGGCCGCATGATTCGCCTGTTGCGCCTGGCCCATGCCAGCGCCGCCAAGCCTCCCGAAACCGGGCCGGTGGCGTGGGGCTGAACGACTTCATCACCAACGAAAAAAGGGCTACACCATGTCCACCGAAACACTCTCCGCTACCGAAATCGACCGCATCGCGCGCAAACGCGCCGGCTCCAAGCTCGGCTGGTACATACATGCAACGGTCTACGTGCTGGTGAACGCGCTGATGTTCGTGGCCTCGTCGCAGGGCCTGGGCCACCGCCAGTGGTCGATTTATCCCGCGCTGGGCTGGGGGCTGGGCCTGATACTGCATGGCATCGCGGTATTCGTGCTTGGAGCGGGAAGTGGCCTTCGCGAAAACCTGGTGCAGAAGGAACGCGAGCGCCTGGAACGACAACAGCGCGAGCGTTGACTGGGTCCGTTCCAGGTGAAGATCGACTGGCTTGCCAAGCTGCAGCGCTTCTTGCAGACAATGGCGTTTTGCCTCGCCATATCGGCAATTCAATACGGCTTCCAGCCCGATCGACCCTACGAGTTGCCGCTGGTCTATTCAATCTGTATCGGCGCCGCCACCTGGGCCCTGATCGACTTTGGCCGCAACCTGTTTACCTCGTCGGCTGAAACCGGTTGGCCGCCGGGCCCTGCCGGGCTGCTGTTGCCACTGGGGGGCATAGTCGGGGGTTACTTCACCGGTACGCTGGCGGGTGACTGGTGGTTTGGCTGGTCTTCGTGGAGCGAGGGCGGCCGCGCGCAACTGCCGCTGTCGATCATGATTACCGCCCTGGCTGGAATCGTGGGTACCTACTACTTCTACTCCCGCAGCAAGAACAGTTACCTGGAAACCAAAATGTCGGAGGCGCGCCGCCATGCCACCGAAGCCAAACTCAAGTTGCTGGAGACCCAGCTGGAGCCGCATATGTTGTTCAACTCGCTGGCCAATCTGCGTGTGCTTATCGGTACCGACGCACAACGCGCGCAAGCCATGCTGGACCACATGATTGCTTATCTGCGTGCCACGCTCAATGGTTCGCGCGCCAGTTCTCACGGGCTGCAGGCCGAGTTCGACCGGCTGCGCGATTATCTGGAATTGATGGCCGTGCGTATGGGCCCGCGACTGGCATACCAGCTCGATCTGCCCCCGGCCCTGGCGGGGCAAACCGTCCCCTCTTTGCTGTTGCAGCCGCTGGTGGAAAATGCCATCAAACACGGGCTGGAGCCCAAGGTGCAAGGCGGCAGCATCGAGGTGCGGGCGCGCCGGGAGGGGCAAACCATCGCGCTGGAGGTGACGGACACCGGGATCGGCCTGTCTGGCACCCATGGCCCGGCGAACGGATTCGGTCTGGCGCAGGTGCGTGAGCGCCTGGGCACCGCCTATGAAAACCGCGGCACTTTAGAAATAGCCGCCAACGGCGCGGCCGGCACCAAAGTGCGCATAACCTTCCCGTGCGACGCATGAGGCCCATGAAAACAGAATCCGCTCCCACCGCGTTGATCGCCGAGGACGAACCGCTGCTTGCTTCCGCCTTGACGGCCGAGCTCGCGCGCGCATGGCCGGAATTGAAGGTGTTGGCGATAGTGGGAGACGGTGTGGCGGCGGTCACGCTGACACTGGAGCACAGGCCCGATGTGGTGTTCTTCGACATTCGCATGCCGGGCATGAGTGGGTTGGAGGCTGCAGCGGAGCTGGCTAACGAGTGGACTATTACGGAGCGCGGTGGCAGCCCCTTTCCCGCACTGGTGTTCGTTACCGCTTATGACCATTACGCAGTGCAGGCATTCGAGGCGCAGGCGATGGACTACCTGCTTAAACCGGTACAAGCCGAACGGCTGCAAAAAACGGTATTGAGGTTGCAGCAGGTGCTGGCCAGTCGGACTTTGCGGCAGCAGTCCCCGAACGAGCCGGCAACGAACTTCGACGCCGGCCTTGACGGTACGCTGGCACAGCTACGCCGGCTGCTTGCGCCACCGGCCAGCGTCGTAGCTACTGCCCCGCTAAAGCTGATTCAGGTCAGCGTAGGCACGGTGATCCGTATGGTGCCGCTCGAAGAAGTGGTTTATTTCGAAGCCGCCGACAAATACATCCGGGTGCTGACCCCCAGGCATGAATATTTGATCCGCACCCCGTTGCGCGAGCTATTGCCGCAACTCGACTCGCAGCAATTCTGGCAAATACACCGTGCCACCGTGGTCCAGGTGCAGGCCATCGAAACCGTAATGCGCGATGAGGCCGGAAAGTGCTGGCTGCAATTGCGCGCCCGACCGGAGAAACTGGCTGTAAGCCGGCTCTATGCTCACTTGTTCAAGGCAATGTAGTTATGCGAATAAATCAACAAATGGCAGGGTCGCCCAACGCGCAAACCGTGCTGGAATTCTGGCTTCGGGATGCGCTTTCCATGGGCTGGCCCAGCGAGAGTCTCAATGACTTGTGGTGGGGCGGTGGGCCTGAGCGCGACCGTGACGTCGATAGCCGCTTCGGCCCTTTGGTACGTGACGCGGTGAACGGCGGCTTGGGCGATTGGGAAACACAAGCGCTGGATCGGCTGGCTCTCGTCATCCTGCTGGATCAATTTACGCGCAACGTATTTCGTGGCAAACGCCAGGCGTTTGCGGGTGACGGCAGGGCCCAAGCGCTGGTAACCGAAGCGTTGGCATTGGCGTGGGACGAGAAGATGCCACTGGCCGGCCGTGCCTTCTTTTACATGCCACTGATCCATTCAGAAAATATGACGCTGCAGGACGAGGGCTTGCGTTGCTTCAAGTTACTGCTTGAGCGCGCTGACACCGATCGGAAACAAGACCTTCAGGGGTTTTTGAAATCCGCCCAACAGCACCGGGAAATCGTCGCTACGTTCGGGCGCTTCCCGCATCGCAACGCGGCATTGGGCCGGACCGATTCAACCCGCGAGCAGGAGTACCTGCAGCACGGGCCGCGCTTCGGGCAATAAGCCCGGTCCCTTAGCGGCGACCTTCGCGGTGGTCACCGCGCCGCGGTCACCACGCTGGTTGTGCCCACGGTGGCGCGCGCCCCACCCACCATAGTAGACCGGCGTAGCAAACCCCGAGTTCACGTAATAAGGCTGCGCTGCGTAGTAGGGCTGCGGCGCGTAAATCACCTGGGGTTGCACGTACACCACTTGCGGCGGGTTGTAGTAGACCGTCTGGGGGACATATACCGGTTGCCGGTAAAACACCGAAGGAGCGTTGGAGACACCTATCTGCACGCCCGGTGACGCAACTCCTACCGACCAGGCCACGTCGCGCGCCTGCGCGGCGCTACTCAGGCTCAATGCAGAAACGCCCAAAGCGGCGACAGCCACCAGTGAGAACACAGAACGTTGAATCTTCATACCAATCTCCCTAAAATCGAACGCGGGGCGACAGAGCCGCCTCTGCGTATTAAACGCCGTGGGAGTCTTTACGGATGGCTGGACAGGTGTGACAAGGATTGCCAAACGTAACCTGTAGTTCACGGCTTGCGGGCGGTGGGTTCCCGTGGATGCCAGCCCTGCAGGAATGCGCCGTCTTAAAATCGACCCATGAGCATGCCTTCCTCCGCACACAACAAGCCTCCCAAGCCATCCGTGGGCGAACCCGCCAAACCAAGCAACTTTCTACGCCAGACGATTGAATCGGATCTGGCCGCCGGCACCAATGCGGGCCGCAAATGGGGCGGCAGTCCGGGCGATGGCGCCCACCATGCGGCCGGGCAGTCCGATCCCGCGAAAATCCGCACGCGTTTTCCTCCCGAACCCAACGGTTACCTGCACATTGGCCATGCCAAAAGTATCTGTGTCAACTTCGGCTTGGCGCGCGACTACGGCGGTGTATGCCATTTGCGCTTCGACGACACCAACCCCGAGAAGGAAGACCAGGAGTTCGTCGACGGCATCATCGACGCCGTGCACTGGCTCGGTTTCGACTGGAAAGCCAACGGTACTACCCACCTCTACCATGCCAGCGACTATTTCGACTTCATGTACCGGGCCGCGGAGTACCTGATTAAATCCGGCCATGCATACGTGGATGAACAAAGCGCTGAGGATATGCGCGCCAATCGCGGCGACTTTGGCAAACCCGGCATCAACAGCCGGTTTCGCGATCAGACGCCGGCGCATAACCTGGCGCGGTTTCGGCAGATGCGCGACGCCCAGCATCTGGATGGGACCATGGTGTTGCGCGCCAAGGTCGACATGGCCAGCCCAAATATCAATATGCGCGACCCGACCATCTACCGCATTCGGCGCGCCGCGCACCACAACACCGGCGACAAATGGTGTATCTACCCAATGTACGCATACGCGCATCCGATCGAGGATGCGCTGGAGCAGATTACACACAGCATCTGCACGCTTGAATTCGAGGACCAGCGGCCCTGGTACGACTGGCTGCTGGAGAAACTCATAGAAGGTGGTTTGCTGCAAGCCCCGCCACCGCGGCAGTACGAGTTCGCGCGCCTTAACCTGACTTACGTCATCACCAGCAAACGCAAACTCGCGGCGCTGGTTTACGACCACAAGGTAAGCGGCTGGGACGACCCGCGCATGCCCACGCTGGTGGGTTTGCGCCGGCGCGGCTACACACCCGAAAGCCTGCGTTTGCTGGCCGAGCGCACGGGCACCAGCAAGTCCGGCGGCTGGACCGACTACAGCACGCTGGAGGGCTGCCTGCGAGAGACGCTCGATGTGTCGGCCCCGCGCGCGATGGCAGTGCTGGACCCGATCAAACTCATCATCACGAATTGGGAAGAAACGATGGGCGGCGCCGAGGGCGCGCAAGGCGGCGATGGTGTACTGGACGATTGCAGCGCTCCGCTGCATCCGCACTTACCGGAGATGGGCCGGCGTAACTTCAAGATCGGCCGGGAAGTCTGGATCGAACGCAGCGACTTTGAAGAGACTCCGCAAAAAGGTTTTTTCAGGTTGTTTCCGGGCAACCGGGTGCGCCTGAAATACGGCCACGTGATCGAATGCACGGGATGCGGTAAAGATGCCGCGGGCAGTGTGACCCAGGTGCACGCGACGCTGGTGCCCGATACCAAAAGCGGGACACCGGGCTCCGACGCCATCAAGGTCAAGGGGGTCATTACCTGGGTCGCCGTTGCCGACGGCATACCGGCGGAAGTGCGTCTATACGACCGCCTGTTTACCGTGCCCCAGCCCGATGCCGGTGGCAAGGACTTTCTTGCGAGCCTCAATCCCCACAGTCTTAAAGTGGTACGTGCCGTGGTGGAACCGTCCCTGGCCAACGCGCGGGCCGAAAACAAGTTCCAGTTTGAGCGGCACGGCTACTTCGTGGCGGATCGCATCGACCACACACCGGGCAAACCGGTGTTCAACCTGGCGGTGGGTTTGAAAGATAGCTGGGGCAGGTAAGTCGCAATTGCGTTTGGACTTGGGTTTGATGCGATGATTTGACACGGAGCCAAATCATGCTGCAAACCCCTTCCTCTTTCACGCCCCTGCTGGTTGCGCAGCAGCACCGGGCGCCCATCAACCTGGTGTTTTGCGGTGATGCCCTGATGGTGCGCGAATCCGATCTGGTGTTGCCGGACGCCAGCACACTGGCCACTCTGTCCCTGGCTGGGGGCCAGTGGCTGCCGATCGGCCTGCTCGATAACCGTTACTGTCAGACCACATGGCTGGAGAGCGGCACCGCACCGGCCGCGGGTTTTGTATTTCGAAAATTGCGCTCCTTGTTCGGCGCTATCGACGACAACTTGCTCGCGGTCGCGGGACGCGGCTACCAAATCGCGGAATGGGCGCGCACCCACCGTTTTTGCGGAGCCTGTGGAACGCCCACCGTGCATGTCGCCGGTGAACGCTGCGTTCGATGTTCAACCTGCGGCCACCTGGCTTATCCGAGAATTTCGCCCGCAATGATGGTCCTGATCAGACGGGGCGATGCGGTGCTGCTGGCGCGGCACAACAACTCGCCAACCCGCTTCTTTACCGCGCTGGCGGGGTTCCTCGAAGCCGGCGAATCGATCGAGGACGCGGTGCATCGCGAAGTGTTCGAAGAGGTCGGATTGAAAGTGCGCGACGTGACTTATTTCGGCAGCCAGCCGTGGCCGTTTCCACATTCGCTGATGATTGCATTTACCGCCGAGTACGTGAGCGGGGAAATCGTGGTGGATGAGGCCGAAATCGCCGAAGCGAATTGGTATGGACCGAACGATCGGTTCCCGAAGGTGCCGCCGCTCGGCCTTTCGATTGCCGGTCACCTGATCCACGCACACCTGCCGTCGCGCCGCAAAGGCGTGGACGGCGCGACCTACTCGCCCAGATAAGCCGCTCGAACCTTCGGGTCCTTGAGCAGTTGTTTGGCATCACCGCTCATGGTGACCAGACCCGATTCCATGACGTAGGCGCGATTGGCAACGGCCAGCGCGCGGCTGGCGTTTTGCTCTAACAGCAAAATGGTCACGCCCCGCGCGTAGACGTCGCGCACCACCTCGAAGACCTTGTCGACCATGATGGGCGACAGGCCCATGGACGGCTCATCGAGCAACAGCACCTTGGGCCGGCTCATGAGGGCACGGCCCATCGCCAGCATTTGCTGCTCGCCGCCCGACATGGTGCCGGCCAGCTGGTCCTTGCGTTCTTTCAGACGTGGAAAAATAGCGAACACCCTGTCCGCATCGGCCGCTATGGCTGCCGTGTCCCGACGCACATAGGCACCCATCTGGAGGTTTTCCATGATGGTCATGCGCGCGAATACACCGCGGCCTTCGGGCACCATCGCCAGACCCTGCTTGACCAGGTCCCACGGCCCTTGGCCCTTGATGCTCTTGCCCATGTATTCGATGTCGCCCGCGTTGAGACCCAGCGTGCCGGTGATGGCTTTCATGGTGGTCGTCTTGCCGGCGCCATTGGACCCGATCAGCGTGACCAGTTCGCCTTCATGCACTTCGAAATCCACGCCCTTGACGGCCTGGATACCGCCGTAGAAAACCTTGAGTCCGCTGACCTTGAGTAATGTGGCGGCCATGTCAATGTCCTCCCGTGCCCAGATAGGCCTCGATCACTTTTTCATTTTTCTGAACTTCGGCCGGCTGGCCTTCGGCAATCTGTTTGCCGTAGTCCAGCACTGTTACCCGGTCGCACAGACCCATGACCAGCTTCACATCGTGTTCGATCAAGAGGATGGTGCGCAGGTCTTTTCGGATCTGGTCGATCAACACGCGCAGCTGAACCTTCTCGGTTGCGTTCATGCCGGCAGCAGGCTCGTCCAGTGCGATCAATTGCGGGTCGGTTGCCAGCGCACGCGCGATCTCCAGCCGGCGCTGGTCGCCATAACTCAGCGTACGCGCACGATAGTCGGCAAATTTTCCAATGCCCACATAGTCCAGCAACTCCTGCGCGCGCTTTGCGATCGCGGCTTCTTCGGCCTTGAAACCAGGCGTCCTGAAAACCGCGCCGACCAGGCCGGAACTGGTTCGGATATGGCGGCCCACCATGACGTTTTCGAGCGCCGTCATTTCCGCGAACAGACGGATGTTCTGGAATGTGCGTGCAATACCCGCCTTGGCCACCTCATGCACCGCCGTCGGTTTATAAGGTTTTCCCACAAGCTCGAAGGTCCCGCTATCGGGTGTGTACAAGCCGGTAATGACGTTGAAGAACGTGGTCTTGCCCGCGCCATTGGGCCCGATCAGGCCGTAGACCTGTCCACGTTCGATGGTGATGCCCACGTCGCTTAGGGCCTGCAAACCGCCAAAGCGTTTTGAGACACCGGCAACTTTCAGGATGGTGTCAGTCATGGCAGCCACCTTATGCGTTGGTCTGAAGCGACTTGCCGTGGTCCGGCGTGGGCCACAGGCCACGCGGCCGCAACAACATCACGACGATCATTGCCAAGGCGATCAGCAGTTGCCGCAGGATCGATGCGTCCAGGCGCCCGCCGGTCGCGTTCTGCAGCGGACTGGCGACATAACGCAGCACCTCGGGCAGCGCTGCCAGCAACAGCGCGCCAACCACGACACCTGGCAGATGACCCAGGCCACCCAGCACGACCATGGCCACGATCATTACCGACTCCATGAGGGTGAAGGACTCGGGCGACACAAAACCCTGGAACGACGCGAACAGCGCCCCGCTGACACCCCCGAACGAGGCGCCCATGCCAAACGCAAGCAATTTGAGATTGCGCGTGTTGATGCCCATCGCCTTGGCGGCGATCTCGTCTTCGCGAATCGCCATCCAGGCGCGTCCGACACGCGAGAACTGCAGCCGGTAACTCAACACAATACTGACCAGCACCGCTGCCAGGAACAGGTAGTAGTACATCGCCACCGACGTAAGCTGGAAATTACCAATCATGAACGGCTTGCCGAGGCTCACGCCGAAGAGGCTGAACGGATCGATCCCGGCCAGGCCCTTGGGACCATTGGTGATGTTGACCGGCTGGTCCAGGTTATTCAAAAAGACCCGGATGATCTCGCCGAAACCCAGGGTCACAATGGCAAGGTAGTCGCCGCGCAGCTTCAGGGTGGGGACTCCAAGCTTATTTCCTAAAAACGCCGCGACTCCCGCCGCGAGCGGAATGATGATCCATATCGGCGTGTGCAGTCCGTGAGGAAACATCGCCGCGATCCAGGGGAACACCTGCGTCAACTGCGGCGACGCGAGCAACGCGTATAGATACGCGCCCACCGCGAAGAACGCCACATATCCCAGATCGAGCAGGCCAGCGTAACCCACCACGATGTTCAGGCCGATTGCCAGCAAGACGTAGAGCAAGGCGGTGTCCGCGATCCGGACCCAGGCGTTGCCGAAGGTCTGGAGGAACATGGGTATCAGCAGCAACACGATGGCGCCGACGATGTAGAGGATGACTTTGTTGTTCTTCATGTCTTGCGCTCCTTATGCCCGGTCGGCGACACGTTCACCCAGCAGGCCGGAGGGTCGCAAGGTAAGGATCACGATCAATACGATAAAAGCGAATATCTCGGAGTACTGGCTGCCCAGCACACCCCCTGTCATGACGCCGATGTAGCCCGAGCCCAGCGCTTCGATCACGCCCAGCAGGATGCCGCCTACCACCGCACCCGCCAGATTGCCGATGCCGCCAAACACCGCGGCGGTGAAGGCCTTGAGGCCCGGCAGGAATCCCATGGCGTGTTGCACCGTGCCGTATTTCATCGCCAGCATGATGCCGGCGATCGCCGCCAGAACGGCGCCAATTACAAAGGTGGCGGAAATCACAACGTCGGGCTTGACACCCATCAAGCCGGCAACCCGCGGGTTCTCGGCCGTCGCGCGCATGGCCCGTCCCAGCGATGTGTAGTTGACCAGCCATACCAGCGCCATCAGGAGGACGGCGGTCAGCGACAGGATCAACAGGTCGGTGGGTGAAATGACAGCGCCGGCAATCTCGTAAGGCGTTGTGGGAAGCAGGTTTGGAAAAGGTTTCGGATTTGGTTTCCAGATGATCATGGCGATGGTCTGCAACAGCAAAGACATACCGATGGCCGTGATCAGCGGGGCCAGTCTGGGTGAGTTGCGCAGCGGTCGATATGCCACTTTTTCGATGCAGAAGTTAAGCACCGAAGCCACCACGCACGCCACCAGCGTGATGACGATCAACACCACCCAACCCGGCATCCAGGGGAAAGCTGTCTGCAACAATCCGGCCACGGTCCAGGCGGTCAGCGCGCCCGCCATCAGAACCTCTCCATGCGCGAAATTGATGAGTTGAATGATGCCGTACACCATGGTGTAGCCGAGGGCAACCAGCGCGTAAACGCTGCCGAGCACCAGCCCGTTGATCATCTGCTGGAGAAAAATATCCATAACCTGTCGCTCCGGTTTTTTTATTTCCAGGCATGCGCTGAGGGCGTTTTGCTCGGCCCAATTCTACTGACGCGTGGTGCTGCGCCCAGGCGCAATTGGGGTGGGTTTACCCTTGACGCTCCGGCGAAATAACATGCAAGGAACGCGCCATGAAGCTTCAGCTTTTCTCCGCGTCGCGGTCGAGCTTTCTCAGGTGGGCGAGCTTGTCGGCGATCTTCGACTCCAATCCTCGTGCTACTGGCTGGTACCAATCCGGCTCCGGCATGCCTTCCGGAAAATAACGCTCTCCGGCGGCATAGCCTTCGGGTTCATCGTGGGCATACCGATAGGCCTTGCCGTGTCCGAGCTCTTTCATGAGTTTGGTGGGGGCATTGCGCAGGTGTACCGGCACCTCGCGCGACTTGTCTTTTTGAATGAACGCCTTCGCCTTGTTGTACGCCACGTACCCCGCATTACTCTTGGGCGCGACTGCCAGATAAATGACGGCCTGCGCGAGAGCGAGCTCACCCTCGGGGGAACCCAATCGCTCGAAAGTGGCGGCCGCGTCGTTGGCTATCTGCACGGCCCTTGGGTCGGCCAACCCGATGTCTTCCCAGGCCATACGCACAATGCGCCGCGCGAGATACTTGGCATCGGCCCCGCCATCCAGCATACGGCATAACCAGTACAACGATGCGTCCGGATGGGAGCCGCGTACCGATTTGTGCAAAGCGGATATTTGATCGTAAAAATTGTCGCCCCCCTTGTCGAAGCGTCGGGCGTTGAGAGTCAGAGCGTTCTGCAGGAAAGCGGCATCCACGACCTGCACGCCGGAGGCGCGCACCGCTGTATCGGTCTGCTCGAGCAGGTTCAATAACCGTCTGGCGTCTCCATCGGCGTAACCAACCAGGGTGTTGACCGCGGTC
Organism: Betaproteobacteria bacterium; assembly: GCA_025360705.1. Taxonomy (GTDB): domain Bacteria; phylum Pseudomonadota; class Gammaproteobacteria; order Burkholderiales; family Burkholderiaceae_C; genus CAISIP01. The sequence goes on from JANYBQ010000190.1 coordinate 14,385, forward strand.
TCGTCCAGGTCGAGGTGGGCCAGTACCCGGCTCTGGACCCTTCGAACCAGCAGTTTCAGCTCATCGTCCGTCAGCACTTGCAACACGTAAACCTGCGCTCTCGACAGCAAAGCAGAATTCACTTCAAAAGATGGGTTCTCGGTGGTGGCGCCAATAAAGGTCACCAGTCCCGACTCGACAAAAGGAAGCAGGCCATCCTGCTGGCTCTTGTTGAACCGGTGAATCTCGTCGACAAACAGGATGGTCTTTTTTCCCTGCGCGAGATTATGTTGTGCCCGATCCATGGACGCGCGGATTTCCTTGACGCCTGAGAACACGGCCGAAAGCGCAATGAATTCATAACCGAAAGCGCTCGCGGTCAGTCGGGCCAGGGTGGTTTTCCCGACACCCGGAGGTCCCCACAGAATCATGGAATGGGGTTTGCCGGACTCGAACGCCAGCCGAAGCGGTTTGCCGGGTCCTATCAGGTGCGACTGGCCGATGACCTCATCCAGACGGGTCGGCCTGAGCGTCTCGGCCAGTGGAGCAGCGGGGCCGCCGGGGAACAGGTCCATTACTGCCGGATAAGGTCCGCCCCCGCAGGCGGTTTGAACTGAAAAGTATTTGCCGGCAGCCCCGGATTGACTTCCACATGGCCGAAGGTCAATACCGATAGCTGGCCGAAATTGTCGAGAATTTCCAGCGCGGCCAACGTGGGAACCTGGGCGCCGGACTTGAAGCCCACACGCACATTTTGCAGTTGTCCGTCTTTCGCTTTCGGGGTTGCGAGCAGCCATTCCAGACCATTTTTATCGGGCGCCGGTTCGAGCGAAAATTCTGCCTGCAATGCGCGCAGATCGGGTGCCGCCGCAATCAATGCCGCAGGGGTGGAACCGAGCACGGCGGCCTGCTTGCGTGCAGTCACCTGGTTCAGATCGACGTCGTACAGCCAAAGCGTCTGCCCGTCCGCCACTATCGTCTGCTCAAACGGTTTGAGGTACAGGAAGCGGAAACGATTCGGCCGCGAAAACTCGAATGTTCCGCTCGATGTCTTGCTGCGTGCCACCTGGCCCTGTCTCGCCGGTGCCGTGACCACCTGCGTGAAGTCGGCGCGCCCGCTGTTGACGGTCTTGACGAAATTCTCAAGGCTTTGCAGCCCGTTAGCGGACGCGACGATTGCGAGAAACGGGAACGCCAAGGCTACTGAAAGATTTCTCAACTTCATCACTCTGCCCTCGCCGGTACCAGAATTTCGCGTTGCCCACTGCTGCTCATGGAGCTGACCAAGCCGGCCTTTTCCATGTCTTCCACCAGCCGTGCCGCGCGGTTGTAGCCAATCTTGAGATGACGCTGCACCAGCGATATGCTGGCCCGGCGATTCTTGAGCACCACCTCTACCGCCTGGTCGTACATCGGGTCCTTCTCGCCGCCGTTGCTACTGCCGTCTAACGCGCCCTCCCCTTCACCATCGGGCGTGCCACCTTCCAGTACGCCTTCGATGTAGTTGGGTTCGCCTTGCGACTTGAGAAAGTTGACCACGCGATGCACCTCTTCATCACTCACGAACGCGCCATGTACGCGAATCGGCAGGCCGGTTCCGCTGGGCATGTACAACATGTCGCCCATACCCAGCAATGCCTCCGCGCCCATCTGGTCCAGAATGGTCCGGCTGTCGATCTTGCTGCTGACCTGGAAAGCGATGCGGGTCGGGATGTTGGCCTTGATCAAGCCGGTGATCACGTCCACGCTGGGACGCTGCGTGGCCAGAATCAGATGGATACCGGCGGCCCGCGCCTTTTGCGCCAGACGCGCAATCAGCTCTTCTATTTTCTTGCCCACCACCATCATGAGGTCGGCCAGCTCGTCGATCACAACCACGATGTGCGGCAACCGGTCCAGTGGCTCAGGCGCTTCCGGAGTAAGGCTGAAAGGGTTATAGACAAACTCGCCACGCGCCTTGGCTTCGTCGATCTTGACGTTGTAGCCAGCCAAGTTGCGCACGCCCATCTTGCTCAGAAGTTTGTAGCGCCGCTCCATCTCCCCGACACACCAGGTCAGGCCATACGCGGCCTGACGCATATCGGTTACGACGGGCGCCAGCAAGTGCGGGATACCTTCATAGACCGACATCTCAAGCATCTTGGGGTCGATCATGAGCAGCCGTACATCGCGAGCATCGGCTTTGTACAGGAGGCTCAAAATCATCGCGTTGATGCCCACCGACTTGCCCGAGCCGGTGGTGCCCGCTACCAGCACGTGCGGCATTTTGGACAAGTCGGCCACTACCGGGTTGCCCACGATGTCTTTGCCCAGGCCCATCGTCAGCAGCGACTTGGCCTCGTGGTAGACACGTGAGCCCAGAATTTCCGAAAGTTTGATCGACTGGCGTTTGGCGTTCGGCAACTCAAGGGCCATGTAAGTTTTGCCCGGAATGGTCTCTACAACGCGGATGGATGTGAGGCTCAGGCTGCGTGCCAGATCCTTCGCCAGACCGACAATTTGGGAACCTTTGACCCCCACCGCCGGTTCGATCTCGTAACGGGTAATGACAGGGCCCGGCAGTGCCAGAATCACCCACACTTCAACGCCGAAATCCTTCAGCTTTTTCTCGATCATGCGGCTGGTCATGTCGAGCGTCTCGGCCGAAACGGTTTCCTGACGCGTTTGGGCACTGTCGAGCAAATCGACCTGCGGCAACTTGCTGTCCAACATCTCGGCAAACAAAGGCTTCTGGCGTTCCTTGGCCACCCGTTCGCTTTTGGGTACATCCAGCACAAGCGGCTCTACCAGCACAGGTGCCGTACGGTGCTCTTCAATCTCCACCCGCTCCTCGGACACCACCTCTTCGCGTTCGCGCGCTGCTTGCTGACCCAGTGCCATGTCCTGTACCAACTCGCGTTGCTTGCGACTGGATTCGATCCAGGAGTGCAAATAAGCGCCGAGGCGCTCAGCCACGTTACCCCAGGAGAACCGGAATACCGGCGACGAGCCGGCCACTCCCACAGCGATAGCAATCAACCCCGAACCCGCAAAACCCAGCCATTTGATGCCGATTGGACCGAGTAGGGAGCCCAGCACACCGCCGCTGTCGCCCGGCAGGCGCGCTTCGAAACTGTACAGGCGGGACCACTCCAGGCTGCTGCTGGCGCACATCAATAAAACCAGGCCGCACCAAAATGCCGTGCGACCCGACAACAGCCGGTTGACGAAGGACACCGCCAGCGCCGAACGGTCCGGCACCGCCTCGTGACGCAACCAACCGGCCAGACCGGAAAGCCAGGCGCGGACCGCTGCGGCAAAACACCACCAGACCGAAAATCCGAACAGGTAATAGCTGCCGTCGGCAATCCAGGCGCCCAGTTTGCCGCCCCGGTTATGCAGCGCAGCGCCACTTCCCGAGGTGGACCAGGCCGCATCCAGCGTGGAGTAACTCAGGATCGCCAGCAACCAAAAAAAGAGCAGCAGAGCACCTGTCAACAAGAACATCTCGACAGCGAAGCGACCGAAACCGGTTTGATGCGCGTTCGCGGCAGGACGCGGCGGGGAAATCAGGGTGTCTAGTGAGTAAGTCATGCAGCAGCGGTTTTACGTCCAAGCTTAACCCAGCCCGGAGCCTCCGCCCGCGATGCGCTCAGCGCGATTGGAGGCGCCGTTCCTTGACCAGCAAGCTACCGTCTTCGCGGGCTTCGATGAAGCCTTGTTCCTCGAAGTCCTTCATGACCCGGCTCACCATTTCTCGCGAAGCTCCCACCATTTTTGCGATGTCCTGGCGCGAAATCTTGTCGCGAATGATGCGGATGTTGTCCGCATCGGGCGGAGCGCTGTCGAGCAGCACATTGGCCACACGGCCATAGACATTCATCAACGCGAGTGACTCGATCTTGCGATCCGCGCTGCGCAAACGTTGTACCAATCCTTTCATGACCGCCGCCACGGTGGAGCTGTTCTCCAGCAAACAGCGATTGAAATCGTCGCCGCCCAATATCAGCGCGTCGGTCTGGACTTCAGCCTCGACAGTCGCTGAATGCGGCTCATGGTCGATCAGGCTCATTTCCCCCACATAGTCGCCCGGATGCATGGTGGCGAGTATTACCTCGCGGTCCCGGCGGTCCGTTACGACGACGCGCGCACGCCCAGCCAGGATAATAAAAAGCGCTTCGCACTTCTTTCCCTGCTCGACGATGAACTCTCCGCGCTTGAAGCGCCGCTTGCCAACCGCGCCGGCCAGCGACTCCGCCTGCGCAGGTGTAAGCATCGCGAACAAGGGCACGCGGCGAATCAGATCAAGATTGGTCAACATCGACATCCGACGATCCTTTAAAACAAAGTTCGCTTCTTACAATCGGGGCACGCGTCAAGCAAGCCATTGCGAGTGAACCGAAAGTAATGAAATCTTGGCATTAATCCCAAACTGTACATCGCGTAATCCATTTTTACATTCCAATTCCACCATGACAACGACGAAACACGCCCGCGTACTGATTTTGGGCTCCGGCCCGGCCGGCTACACCGCGGCTGTCTACGCCGCCCGCGCCAACTTGAATCCGATGTTGATAACCGGCATCGCCCAAGGCGGACAGCTGATGACAACCACGGACGTCGACAACTGGCCGGCTGACGTACACGGCGTGCAAGGACCCGAGTTGATGCAGCGGTTTCTGGATCACGCGGAGCGTTTCAAGACCGAGGTCGTGTTCGACCATATCGGCGAAGTGGATCTTGCCAAAAGGCCTTTTACGTTGAAGGGGGACAGTTTCACCTACACCTGCGACTCCCTTATCGTCGCTACCGGCGCTTCGGCCAAGTACCTCGGCCTTCCGTCTGAGGCGGCCTTTATGGGACGTGGCGTTTCCGGTTGCGCCACATGCGACGGGTTTTTCTACCGCGACCAGATCTGTTGTGTAGTGGGCGGCGGCAATACCGCGGTGGAAGAAGCACTTTATCTGTCCAACATCGCAAGCAAAGTCTATCTTGTGCATCGCCGCGACAAGTTCAAGGCCGAAGCGATTCTGATCGACAAGATGATGGAAAAGGTTGCCGCGGGCAAGATAGAACTGAAGACTTTCAGGACTCTGGAGGAGGTGCTGGGCGACGCTACTGGCGTTACCGGCATACGGCTGAAAAACACCGCCGACGGGTCCACGGAAGACCTTGTCCTGAGTGGCTGCTTCATTGCTATCGGGCATGCGCCCAATACCGAAATTTTTCAAGGCAAGGTCGAAATGTCGGGCGGTTATATCCTGACCCAGTCTGGCCTCAAGGGCTTCGCCACCATGACCAGCGTTCCCGGTGTTTTTGCAGCCGGGGATGTACAGGATCACATCTACCGCCAAGCCATCACCAGCGCCGGCACGGGGTGTATGGCCGCGCTTGATGCGCAACGGTTCCTCGAACAGGGTTGAACGCCAGCCGGACTGCAACAGTTATAATCCGAGGCTTTACCAAAATTTCCTGCTTGGGGAATTTGGCGAAATCGAAATACCGCCATTGCAATATGTGGCGAGGTGCGGCGAAAGCTGTTAACGAATACGTGACGAACCAGTCGTTGCGCAAGATGGAGTGTCCAAAATGGCACGCGTATGTGAAGTTACGGGCAAGGGCCCGATGGTGGGGAACAATGTTTCCCACGCTAACAATAGAACCAAACGCCGGTTTCTTCCCAACCTGCAATACCGTCGTTTCTGGCTTGAAACCGAAAATCGCTGGGTTCGCCTTCGAGTTTCCAGCGCCGCACTTAGACTGATCGACAAAAATGGCATTGAATCGGTACTGGCAGACCTGCGGGCTCGGGGTCAAGCGTAAGCGTTGAAGAAGGAGAAAAATTATGGCAACCAAAGGCTCACGCGAGAAAATCAAGCTGGAATCCACGGCTGGTACCGGGCATTTTTATACCACCAGCAAGAACAAGAAAACCATGCCGGAAAAAATGCTGATCAAGAAATTCGATCCCAAGGCACGCAAGCACGTGGACTACAAGGAAATCAAGCTGAAGTAACCGGCTCTCATACTGTTGAATAAAGCCCGGCTTGTCCGGGCTTTATTATGCACCAAAAATAAAACCCGGACAAGCCGGGCTTTTAAACCAATGGGAGTGGCCCGAAAACCACTTATGAGTGGGCTGCCCGCAACTTCAGCGAGAACTCGCGCAGCGCGGATATTCCGCTATCTTCCGCACGGCGACACCAAGCCTGAAGGTCGCTCGCCAATTGCTCGCGCGAGTGGGATGTGTTAAGCCACAACTGGCGCAACTCTTCGCGCATCGTCACCATTTTGTCCAACACCGGATGCGCAGCCCGCGCCTGGGCAAGTTTTGATACCGCCGTCACTGGCACTTTATCGGCATCGCGATGCAGCCAGCGTCTGGCAGCCTCCAATACCGCTACGTCACCACGCCGGGCCTTCAACGTCGCGATTTCCGCCTTGCATGCCCGGCGCATGTCCTTGGCGTAACCGGCCATGACTTCATAACGATTGGCGATCAGTGCCTCCAAGGTTTTTTCATCCGCAACCGGTCTGATATTTCCCAACTGCAATTTCGGTGGCGTCTTTTTCACCCGGGCCAAACCAACTTTTTCCAGAAGACTGATGTAAACCCAACCGATGTCGAACTCATAGGGCTTGACCGAAAACTTCGCAGAGGTCGGATATGTGTGGTGATTGTTATGCAACTCTTCGCCTCCAATCAGTATGCCCCATGGAACGATATTGGTGCTGGCGTCGGGTGCTTCAAAATTACGATAGCCCCAATAGTGGCCGATGCCGTTGACCACACCGGCAGCAGTGACCGGTATCCAGACCATCTGCACCGCCCAGACCGCGAGACCAAGCGCGCCAAAAAGGGCCAGGTCCAAAATCATCATCAGGCCCACGCCCTGCCAGCTATAGCGCGAATAAACGTTGCGCTCAATCCAGTCGTTCGGGCAACCTTGGCTGTATTTGCTCAAGGTTTCCTGATTCTTGGATTCGGCGCGGTACAACTCGGCGCCTTGCCAAAAGACTTTCTTGATGCCATGGGCAACCGGACTGTGCGGATCGTCTATGGTTTCGCACTTGGCGTGATGCTTGCGGTGAATCGAGACCCATTCCCTGGTGACTTGTCCCGTGCCAACCCACAGCCAGAACCGGAAAAAGTGCGCCGGGATCGCGTGCAGGTCCATCGCGCGATGGGCTTGGTGGCGGTGCAGATATATGGTGACACTGGCAATCGTGACGTGCGTGGTGAGCAACGTATACAGCACGACCTGCCACCATGACAAGTCCCAAAACCCATGCGACAACCACTCAACGGTCGCATTTAAAACTGCCCAGTCGGGTAATACCATATTTATGAAATCTCTGAAAAAGTACTCTGTAAATTCAGACTAGTCGTCAGCCACAAAAGAGGGGATATTCTAATGCCGCGTAGCAAGTTTGACCGGTTCAAAAGCTCGCAAAGCGTAAAAGTTAACAAATATGCGTCAAAGACCTATTTCTTCTGCCAAATTGCAGCAAAAAAACCATCTGTGTTATGTATGTGGGGCCATGTCCTGAAGTATTTAAGGCCATTTAAACCCCCGCTACATAGGCTGGACGCTCTTTCTACCTTTAAGTTGGTCATGATTTCTCCAGCGTCAAGGGGGCAAAAATCGACATTCAATTCAGAAAAAGACTGCGCGATGGCCTCGTTTTCCTGTGGCAGCAAACTGCAGGTGGCATAAACCAGCCGCCCGCCCGGTTTCAGTAGCCGGGATGCGCTTTTCAGAATAGCCGCTTGCTTGAGCGACATTTCGTTAACCGAATTCATGTTTTGGCGCCATTTGAGGTCTGGATTGCGCCGCAATGTGCCTAGCCCGGAACACGGAGCATCGACAAGCACGCGATCGATCTTTCCCGCAAGCCGCTTGATGCGTTCGTCGCGCTCATGGGCGATCGCTACCGGATGCACATTGGATAGCCCGCTACGCGCCTGCCGGGGCTTGAAGGCCGCCAGACGATGCGCAGATGTATCGAACGCATACAGGCGACCGGTACTGCGCATGCTTGCACCCAAAGCCAGGGTCTTGCCACCTGCGCCAGCACAAAAATCCACCACCATCTCGCCACGCCCGGCGTCTACCAGCATCGCCAGCAATTGCGATCCTTCATCCTGAACCTCGAATGCGCCTCGCGTGAACGCGGCCATCTTGTCCACGGCCGGTTTGCCGGCGATACGCAGGCCCCATGGCGAGTAAGGCGTAGGCACGGCCTTGATGCCAGCCTGCGCAAGTTCTTTTTGCACTTCCGCGCGTTTGGATGTAAACGCATTGACGCGCAAATCCAGACCGGCGCCAAAATTCAGGCTCTCGACCAGCGGCCAGAAGCCAGCGCCAAGCTGGTCCTTGAGCGGCTGCACCAACCACTCGGGCAAGTTGTGGCGATGGCGTTCCATCAGATCGGCCAGATTGATTTTCTCGCACTGATCGAGCCAGTTCTTTTCCTGCTCGCTCAAAGCGCTGCGCAAAAAATCCCCGGGACCATGAAACCCCAGAATCGCCAGGCGCCGCTCTTTAGGGCCACTGCCTGACGGTGCGCAATGGTCGAACAACAGCTTTTTGCGCAGAACCGTATAAACGGTCTCGGCCAGCGTGGCGCGTTCGCGCGGTCCCAGGCTGCGGTGATCGCGAAAAAATCGCGACACGATGGCGTCCGCGGGATGGTCGAATTTGAGAGTGAGCCGTATCAGTTCAGAACAGGCTTCAAGCAAGGCGTTAGGATGCATTCAAAAGGATTGTCCCATGACGGACGTATCGCTTGCGCCTTTGATCCAGACCCTCAAAGGCTAAGTACCGCCGCTTCCATGGATGCGCTTTTCAGGGATCTGCGCCAATCGCTTTACCCTGGGTTTAGCCGAAAATTTGCGCTACGGCTTTTGTAGCAATTTTGCGATCGCTGCAGGGTAAATCAAGTGTTCCTGTGTAAGTACGCGCGCTGCCAGTGCCGCCGCCGTGTCACCGGGCAGCACCGGTACGACGGCTTGCGCCAGGATCGGACCATGGTCCAGTTCGGCAGTCACTTGATGCACCGTCGCACCGGCGAATTTGCAGCCTGCGTCCAGCGCCCGCTGATGCGTATGCAACCCTGGAAAAGCCGGCAACAACGAAGGATGGATATTGACCAGCCGTCCGGTGTAACGCGCCACAAACCCCGGTGTGAGAATACGCATGAAGCCCGCCAGCGCTACAAGAACGCCGTGCCCCGGATAACGATACCCATCAATAATTTCTGACAGCGTCGTATCGAAGTTTTCCCGTGTCGCAAAAGCCTTGTGGTCAAGCACATGGGTTGCAATATCGTGCTGTCCCGCAAAAGCAAGCCCTTGCGCCTGGGCCTTGTTACTGACAACGGCCGCGACGCGCGCGCCGAACCGCTGCTGCCAGGCATCCTGCTGCGATGCTCGGACAATGGCTACCATATTTGAGCCGCCGCCAGAGATCAAAATGACAATGTTTTTCATACCCGCCAAATTATGACTTTGACCTTTACCGAGGCCCGCGTCCTCGGCACCTTGATGGAAAAGGCACGCACGGTGCCTGACAGCTACCCCTTGACGCTCAACACCTTGCTGCTGGGCTGCAACCAGAAGACCTGCCGTGAACGGTTCCCGGAGCTTGGCGAAGCGGAAATCGCGGTCGCGCTGGATAACCTGAAAGCCGCCGGACTCGTACGCGAAAGCAGCGCGGGACGCACCACGCGTTACGAACACAACTTCCAGCGCACGATGGGCGTGCCCGAACAATCGTCCGTGCTGCTGGGGATTCTGATGTTGCGTGGTCCCCAGACCGCCGGGGAACTACGGCTCAATTCCGACCGATGGTACAAATTCGCGGACATTTCATCGGTCGAAGGATTTCTGGAAGAGCTTCAAGACCGCTCCGATGAGAAGGGTGGCCCGCTGGTGGTCAAGCTGGAGCGTGCCGGCGGCGCACGCGAGCAACGCTGGGCGCATCTGTTATGCGGCCCAGTAGTGGCGGCCAAGCACACCGGGGCGAACTATCCCGGCTCATTCAGCGACCCTGCGGCCCACAACAACACCCAACGGATCGAACAACTTGAAACCGAGGTTGCGCAGCTACGCGCCACAGTGCAAAGGCTGTGCGCCGAATTTGGCTTGTCGCCACCCGGACAGACATAATCAAACGACCGTGCGAAAAATACGATGCAACCGGAGAGACATCCATGGATTTGGCATTTACCCCTGAAGAGCAGAAGTTCCGCGAAGACATCCGAGCCTGGGTAGCCGCCAATCTGCCCAAGGAAATATCTCAAAAAGTCTTCAACGCCCTGCACTTAAGCCGTCACGATATGCAGCGCTGGGCCAAAATTCTGGGCCGGCAAGGCTGGCTGGGTCACGCTTGGCCCAAGCAATTTGGCGGTCCGGGCTGGAATTCGATTCAGAAGCATCTTTTCGAAGAAGAGTGTGCGCTGGCTGGCGCCCCACGCGTGGTTCCGTTTGGACCGGTGATGGTGGCGCCGGTGATCATGGCTTTTGGCAACGTGGAACAACAACAGCGCTTCCTGCCCGGAATCGCCAGCGGCGAGGTGTGGTGGAGCCAGGGCTACAGCGAGCCCGGCGCCGGCTCCGACCTCGCGTCGCTCAAGACCAGGGCCGAACGCCAGGGGGACAAGTACATCGTCAATGGGCAGAAAACCTGGACAACGTTGGGTCAGTATGGCGAATGGATATTCTGTCTGGTCCGCACCGGCACCGAAGGCAAGCCCCAAACCGGTATCAGCTTTTTGCTGATAGACATGAAATCTCCCGGTGTCTCGGTACGCCCGATTGTGTTGATGGATGGCAGCGTCGAGGTCAACGAGGTATTTTTCGACAAGGTGGAAGTTCCCGCCAACAACCTCATCGGCGAGGAAAACAAAGGCTGGACCTATGCCAAACACCTGCTCAGCCACGAGCGCACCAACATCGCCGACGTGAACCGAGCCAAACGCGAACTGGAGCGGCTCAAACGCATCGCCAAAGAAGAAGCTGTCTACAACGATCTTCGTTTCCGCGACGAAATCGCGAAACTCGAGGTCGACATAGTCGCGCTGGAAATGCTGGTTCTGCGCGTACTTGCGGCCGAAAAATCAGGCAAGCAGTCGCTGGATATCGCTGGCCTGCTGAAGATTCGCGGCAGCGAGATCCAGCAACGCTACAGTGAACTCATGATGCTGGCGGCGGGACCGTACGCTTTGCCGCTGATCCGCGAGGCCATGGAAGCCGGTTGGCAAGGCGACGCGGTAGGCGCCTTACATTGCGCGCCGCTTGCATCGGCCTACCTCAACATGCGCAAGACCACCATCTACGGCGGATCGAACGAAGTTCAAAGGAACATCGTTTCGCAAGTCGTGCTGGGCTAACACAAGAGGTGACACAAAATGGATTTCGACTTTAGCGACGACCAGGAACACCTTCGCGAGGCGGTGCGCAAGTGGGTGGATAAGGGCTACACCTTTGAACGCCGCCGCTCCATCGTCAAGGCGGGAGGATTTTCTCGCGATGCATACGGCGAGCTCGCTGAACTCGGGCTGTGCGGCCTGTACATTCCCGAGGCGGACGGTGGCTTGGGCATGGGTCCGATTGAAGGCATGGTAGCGATGGAGGAATTGGGACGCGGCATCGTGCTCGAACCGCTGGTCCATTCGTTGATGGCGGGCGCGATACTGGCCGGCTATGCACCCAGGACTCTGGCTGGCGAATGGCTGCCTGGCATCGCCAACGGTGCATCTATCGTGGTTCTGGCCTATCAAGAGCGTTCGGCACGTTACCGGCTTGACGTCTGCGCTGCCAAAGCGTCGCTCAGCGGCCCCGCTTGGGCAGTTAGTGGCGCAAAAAGCCTGGTGTGTATTGGGGATCAGGCCGACGCGTTTCTTGTGCCGGCGACTATCGACGGCCAGATCGCCTTGTTTCTGGTCAAGCGTCGGATGGCGAGTGTCAGCACACGCGGCTACGGCACCCTGGACGGTGGACGCGCCGCGGAAATGGTCTTTGACAATGCCGCTGCGGACCTTGTTGCCACCGACGGCAAAACCGCGCTGGAGCACGCCATCGACGTCGGCATTGCCGCGACCTGCGCTGAAGCAGTCGGCGTGATGGACAAGACCTTGACCATAACCGCCGAATACATGAATACACGCAAACAGTTCGGTGTGGCGATCAGCAGTTTCCAGGCCTTGCGTCACCGCTTGGCCGACATGAAAATGCAACTCGAACTGGCGCGCTCCATGAGTTACTACGCATCGCTAAAACTGAATATGCCTGCGCCGGAGCGTCGCGCCGCGATGGCACGCGCCAAATTCCAGCTGGGCAATTCCATGCGTTTTATCGGCCAGCAAGCGGTCCAGTTGCATGGCGGCATTGGTGTCACCGACGAATACGTCGTCGGACACTACTTCAAGCGGCTGACCCAGATGGAAATGACATTCGGCGACACCCTGCACCACTTGGGCGAAGTCGCCGACCGGATGCAGGACACCGCGGGAGTGTTCGCCTGAAAAGCAGAGACGGTCGCGTCATCCAATATGCGTACAAAGCATCCGGCGGGTCCCCGCCGGAGCACGAACCGCGGCTAGACTGAACCGGACGCAAACCAACCCGGTCTGCGCTAATGCAGGGAGGGCGCATGGCGGCCATATTGGGGACCCCCGGCGAATGGACCCATAAGAACGATACCGAGGGCTTCGACCATTGGCTGACCAGCAAATCGTTCTCGTTGCTGGCCCCTATGTGCCGTATCGGCCTGGTCGTGGTCGCGGCAATTCTGTTGATGGTGGATCCAATCCTGTACCACTCCGGGGTTTGGGGAGGTAAACCGCAACACTTGCAACTCGTGACCTGGCACGCCTGCGCGTTGCTGTACTTCCTGGCCTTCCATGTGCTGGCGCGCTCCGGCGCAACCCATGCCGCGCGCACCCGTTGCCTGATTGCTTTTTTTATTGTCGGTGCGGCACTGTTTTTGTGGTTCGCACTGGTCTCTTGGATGCTCAGCGGCGATCTGTCGACCTATGCGATTTTCCTGCTGACCATGGTCTGCGTATTCGGCTTTCCCGGCCCCGTGCGCCAGATCATCAATGTGGCCAGCACAGTGGCCCTGACATTTTTTATATTCTGGTTCGATCAACGCGGAACGTTTTACATCAACGGCGCCATCATCAACCTGGTGGCGCTGGCGGTCGCATCGCTGCTAATCGACGGTTACCTGATGAACCTCAATCGGGCGCTGTATCGCGAGAAGCGCCTGGTGGAATACGAACGCGCGCGGGCCGACCGCGTGTTGTACAACGCACTGCCGATGTCGATTGCCAACGAACTCAAAATCAACAACGTCGTAAGGGCCGAGAAGTACCAACACATGTCAGTGCTTTTTGTCGACATCGTGGGTTTTACGCGGTTCGCGGCGAACCGCCCGCCGGACGCCGTGGTGCAGGTTCTGAATGAAATATTTTCTGAATTCGACACATTGGTGGACCGCTACGAGGTAGAGAAAATCAAAACCATAGGGGACGCCTACATGGTGGTCGGCAAAGGCAATTTGCCCGCGGTGGCGAATCTGTCGCTCGAGATGCTCACCAGCATGGCGGCATATAGCCGGCGTACCGGATTCGATCTGGCGATACGTAGCGGTATCCATGTCGGTCCGGCAGTGGCGGGTGTTATCGGACTGAAGCGATTCCTCTATGACGTCTGGGGCGACGCCGTCAACATCGCAAGCCGCATGGAGTCCCTGGGCGAGGCCGGAAAAATTCAGGTGAGTGAAGAAGTTTTCAGGGAACTCGAACCGAGCTTCCAGTTCCAGCCCAGAGGGGAAATCGAGGTCAAAGGAAAAGGCGCGATGCGCACCTATTTCCTGACGGCTAAGCCATCAGACGCGACGACTTCGGCAAATGCGTCATCAGGAACTCCATCTGGTCGGCAAGAATGCGCCGATTGCGCAGTATGAAGTCTTCCCACAAGCTGGGCACATAAGGCGTATACAACAGCGGCATATGCGCCTGCTCGGGCGTACGGCTGCTCTTGCGATGGTTGCAGGGACGGCACGCGGTGACCACGTTCATCCAGTGATCGACGCCGTGTTGCGCGAACGGAACGATGTGTTCACGCGTCAGGCTTTCCTCGTGAAAATGCTCGCCGCAATAAGCGCAAATATTACGATCACGGGCAAACAGCTTGCTATTGGTCAGTCCGGGCTTGAGGTTGAACGGATTGATATTGGGCACGCCCTTGGTCCCGATGATGCTGTTGACCGTGACGATGGACTGTTCACCGGTGATCGCGCTATGTCCGCCATGGAACACCGCCACCTCGCCGCCGGATTCCCAGCGCACTTCGCCGGCGGCGTAATGAATCACCGCTTGTTCGAGGGAAATCCAGGACTGGGGCAAGCCCTGGGCCGACAGCTTCAAGACCTTCAAAACACCACTCCTGAAACAATACAAGAAACCGCTAATGCGAAATAATTGGCTGCCGCCAATGCTGGACATTGGCCTGTTCGCCGCTGAGCCACAATATACCCTCTTTCCTTTAAATGCGCCGTAGGTGCGCTATAACGCGACACGCCGTGCTATCAAAAACGAAGTCCGCAAGCAGATTTACATTTGTGTGGAACGCTGGTCGCAACCAAAACATGACACTCTCATGAAAGTTTTTCGCGGTTTCAATCATTCCCGTATGGCAGGTGCATGCGCGCTGACAATCGGCAATTTCGATGGGGTGCATCGCGGCCATCAAGCCATGCTGGCTTTGCTGCGCGGTGAAGCCGCGCAACGCGGCGTACCCAGCTGCGTGCTGACCTTTGAGCCGCATCCGCGTGATTATTTTGCTGCTGTCACGGGCAGGCGGGAATTCGCGCCCGCACGTATAGGCACGCTGCGCGACAAGTTGACCGACCTGGCCAACTGTGGTGTTGAGCAAACCGTGGTGCTGCGATTCGATGCCCGCCTGGCAGCCCAGTCACCGGCCAATTTTGTCGACTCGGTGCTATTGCGCGGACTGGGTGCCAAATATGTTCTGGTAGGCGATGATTTCCGATTTGGAGCTCAGCGCGCGGGCGATTACGCGATGCTGGACGCGACCGGCGATGCCCGTGGCTTCGACGTGGCCCGCATGAACAGTTACGAAGTGCACGGCTTGCGAGTATCCAGTTCCGCGGTGCGCGCCGCCCTGGACGAGGGCCGCATGGACGACGCCGCCCGTTTGCTCGGGCGCCCTTATTGCATCTCCGGGCATGTTGTGCATGGGCGAAAACTGGGCCGCGAACTGGGATTTCGAACCCTAAATCTGCGCTTCGCGCACTGGAAGCCGGCGGCTAGCGGCATATTTGCGGTGCTGGTCCACGGGTTGGTGGACATGGCTGTGCCCGGCGTCGCGAATCTGGGCATTCGACCCTCGCTGAACCCGACTGATGTGAACGGCGGACGCGTACTGCTTGAAACCCATTGCCTGGATTGGCCGGCCGCCTTGGCGCCTGAGGCGGGCTACGGTAAAATCATTCGGGTGGAACTGATACATAAACTGCACGGCGAACTCAAATACGATGGCTTGGAAGCGCTGCGACGCGGCATCTCCAGGGACTGCGACGGCGCGCGCCACTACTTCGTTTCGATGCATACCAAAACGCATCGGCAAACCACACGCGACCGAATTTAGGCGGTGAACGGTACCGCCTGGCCGCCAATCCACTGGCGGTTCCGATACTTTTCGCCGCTACCCATGGTCCATAAGCGATGCCGCGCATCCGGTCCGTTTTGAGTCTTCCAGTTTCCATAATGTCGGCCAAAGACAGGCTGGCGCCACACCGTCATGACTGAAAAAACCGATTACCGCAGTACCCTGAATTTGCCCGAGACGCCGTTCCCGATGCGCGGCGACCTGCCC
This sequence comes from Betaproteobacteria bacterium, assembly GCA_025360705.1. GTDB lineage: Bacteria > Pseudomonadota > Gammaproteobacteria > Burkholderiales > Burkholderiaceae_C > CAISIP01. The sequence goes on from JANYBQ010000190.1 coordinate 30,250, forward strand.
AAACGCGAGCCCGGCTGGGCCAAAGAATGGGACGAAAAAGGCATCTACAAGAAGTTACGCGATGCGCGCGCCAATGCGCCCAAGTTCATCCTGCACGACGGCCCGCCGTATGCCAACGGGCAGATTCACATGGGCCACGCGGTCAACAAGATCCTTAAAGACATGATCGTCAAGGAGCGCCAGCTGGAAGGCTTCGACGCGCAGTACGTTCCAGGCTGGGACTGCCATGGCCTGCCGATAGAAAACGCGATAGAAAAGAAGTTCGGCCGCAATCTGCCGCGCGACGAGATGCAGGCCAGGAGTCGCGCCTTCGCCACTGAACAGATCGGCATCCAGATGGCCGACTTCAAGCGCCTGGGTGTGCTGGGCGAGTGGGACCATCCGTACCGCACGATGGATTTCAAGAACGAGGCCGAAGAGATTCGTGCATTCAAACGCGTGGTCGAGCGCGGCTTCGTTTACCGAGGGCTCAAGCCCGTGTACTGGTGTTTCGACTGCGGCTCTTCGCTGGCAGAGTTCGAGATTGAATACGCGGACAAGAAATCGCAGACGGTGGACGTGGCCTTTCTGTGCGCCGAGCCGGAGCGGCTTGCCGCAGCGTTCGGGCTGGTGTCGCTGGATAAGCCTGCCTTTGCCGTGATCTGGACCACTACCGCCTGGACCATCCCAGCCAACCAGGCCCTCAACTTGAATCCGGACTTGCCTTACGCGCTGGTAGACACCCAGCGCGGTTTGCTGGTGCTGGCCGAAAGTTTGGTGCAAGCGTGCCTGGAGCGTTACCAGCTTACCGGCACGGTCATCGCTACAACACCGGGCAGATCGTTGGCCGGAATCAATTTCCAGCATCCGCTGGCGCGGGTCGACGCCGGGTACGACCGCATGTCGCCGGTCTATCTGGCGGACTACGCTACTGCCGACGACGGTACCGGTCTGGTGCATTCATCGCCGGCCTACGGCGTGGAAGATTTCAACAGTTGCGTGGCGCATAGCCTGGCGCTTGAGAAAATCCTGAACCCGGTTCAGGGAAATGGCAGGTACGCCGCTGAATTCCCGCTGTTCGGAGGTCTCAATATCTGGAAGGCCGTGCCGGAAGTCATCCACACGCTGCGCGACGCCGACCGGCTGTTTGCCACTTCCGAGCTGCAACACAGCTACCCGCATTGCTGGCGCCACAAAACACCCGTGATCTACCGCGCCGCGGCGCAGTGGTTCATTCGCATGGACGAAGGTGTTGGCGTTTTCACCAAGGACAAGGCGCCCAAAACGCTACGCCAGATGGCGCTGGATGCGATCGAGCAGACCGCCTTTTATCCCGAGAACGGCAAGACGCGCTTGCGCGACATGATTACCGGACGGCCCGACTGGTGTATCAGCCGCCAGCGTAGCTGGGGCGTTCCCCTGCCGTTTTTTATCCATCAGGATTCGGGTGAGCTTCATCCCCGCACGATGGAAATTCTGGACCAGGCTGCTGCCATGGTGGAGGCCGGCGGTATCGAGGCCTGGAGCAAGGCCAAGCCGGAATCCATCGTCGGCCAGCAGGACGCGCAGGTCTATACCAAGAGCAGCGACATTCTGGAGGTCTGGTTCGACTCGGGCACAACCCACACGACTGTTCTCAAGGGTTCGCATCCTGGCAGCGCGCACGAAGAAATCGACCCTCTGACGGGTGCGCCCGGCCCGGAAGCAGACCTGTACCTGGAAGGCCACGACCAGCACCGCGGCTGGTTCCACTCATCGCTGCTGACGGCCTGTGCGATGTACGGCCGTGCGCCGTATAAAGGCATTCTGACCCACGGCTTTACGGTTGACAGCCAGGGCCGCAAGATGAGCAAGAGCCTGGGCAACGGTGTGGATCCACAGGAAACCTGGAAAAAACTCGGCGCCGAGATCATCCGCTTGTGGGTGGCGGCCAGCGACTATTCGGGCGACATCGCAGGCGACGAAAAAATCCTTGCACGTGTGGTGGATACCTACCGGCGCATCCGAAACACACTCAAGTTTTTGCTGGCCAACACCAGCGACTTCGATCTGGCGGTGGACGCAGTGCCGCTGGACCAGATGCTGGAAATCGATCGCTACGCATTGAGCCGTGCTGCCCAACTGCAGGCCGACATACTGGCGCACTACAAGGTGTACGAATTTCATCCGGTGGTATCCAAGCTGCAAATTTATTGCAGCGAAGATTTGGGTTCGTTTTACCTCGACATCCTCAAGGACCGCCTCTACACAACGGCGCCGAAGTCGCTGGCCAGGCGCAGTGCGCAAACCGCGTTGTGGCATATCACCCAGGCGATGCTGCGCTGGATGGCGCCGTTCTTGAGTTTTACCGCGGAAGAAGCTTGGAAGCTAGTGGGCAAATCGGAATCCATCTTTATGGAGACCTTCGCTAAGCTCGATGCGCCAAACGAGATGCTACTTGCACGATGGTCGCAAGACCTTATGCGACTCCGGTCCAAAGTTCTTCGGCAAATTGAAAAGAAACGCGAGGGGGGTGAGATTGGCTCCAGCCTTCAGGCAGAAGTGACCATTACCTGCAGCGATGAAAAAGCGGTTTGGCTTCGCGAGTTTGATGGAGCCGATAACGAGTTGAAGTTTATTTTCATTACTTCTAAAGTTTCGATTGTTGTAGATGAGCAATTAAATGGACACCGCGAAAGCGAAGAGTTGGAACTTACCTTTGTGGATGTCATCGCGAGCGCTCAAACAAAATGCGAACGCTGCTGGCACTACCGCGATGACGTCGGCCAGGACCCCGAGCACCCGACCATCTGCGGCCGCTGCACGAGCAACCTGTTCGGTGTTGGCGAAGAGCGAAAGTTCGCGTAATGGCAAAGACTA
>JANYBQ010000297.1 GCA_025360705.1 Betaproteobacteria bacterium
GTGCGCGGCGGCTGCGGCTTTACCTTTGGCAACGGCTGCTCCGAGGGGAGCAGCGAAACCAGCCTTTTCGGCAGCGAGAAGAAACGCACCATACCCATACGGGCGGAGGTTTGAATATGTTTGGACACACCCAGGAAACCCCCGCGAACGGAACACTGCGCACGCTGGCCGCGCTACTGGGCTACCCCGACGCGGAGTTGCGCGGCTACCTGCCGCAGATGGGCCAGGTGCTGCGCCGCGAACGCGCTCTGCCCGCCGCGCGCATAACCGAACTCGAGGCGCTTATTGCAGCGCTGGCCAAAGCCGACCCACTCGAGGTCGAGGCCGACTACGTAGCCCTGTTCGACCGCGGTCGCGCCACCTCGCTGCATCTGTTCGAACACGTGCACGGCGACTCGCGCGACCGCGGCCCGGCCATGATCGACCTGGCGCAAACCTACGAAAAGGCCGGCCTGTTCCTGGCCGAGGGCGAACTGCCGGACTACCTGCCGGTGGTACTGGAGTTCGTCTCGACCCAGCCGCCGCGCGAGGCGCGGGCTTTTCTGTCGGAGATGTCACACATCTTCAACGCCATCTTCGGCGCCCTGCGGCAACGCGACAACCGCTACGCCAGCGTGCTGGGCGCCTTGCTGGAACTGGCGGGCGAAAAGGCGCAGGCAGTCAAGCCCGCGGTTGAAGAGGCGCTGGACGAAAGCTGGGCCGAGCCGGTGGTATTCGACGGCTGCTCCACCAAGGGCCAGGCCAAACCCGGCCAGGCGCAACCGATACATATCGTGCGTGCGCCCAAGGCGGCACAAGGAGCATTGCCATGAGCGGGGTTTACGGTTTTCTTTTCCAGGTCTATCCATACGTCTGCTTCACGGTATTCCTGGCGGGCAGCCTGATCCGCTTCGACCAGAACCAGTACAGCTGGAAGAGCGACTCGTCGCAGCTGCTGCGCGCCGGTACCTTGCGCTGGGGCAGCAACCTGTTTCACTTCGGCATCCTGTTTCTGTTTTTCGGCCATATGGTCGGCCTGTTCACGCCGCACTCGGTGTACGGGGTCTTCATGAGCGCGGCGACCAAGCAGACACTGGCGGTCGTGGCGGGCGGGACTGCCGGGGCGTTTTGCTTCGTCGGCCTGTCGCTGCTGCTCTATCGCCGGGTGTTCGATCCGCGCATCCGCCTGACCAGCCATCGCACCGACATCGCGGTTCTCGTGATCCTGTGGGTGCAGCTGGTGGTGGGCCTGATCACGCTGCCGTTCTCGTGGCGGCACGCGGACGGAAGCACGATGCTGATCCTGGCCGATTGGGCCCAGCGCATCGTCACGCTGCGGCCGGTGGACGCCACGGCGCTGGCAGGCCTGCCATGGCCCTACCTGGTCCATATCGTGTTCGGCATGACGATCTTTCTGCTGTTCCCGTTCAGCCGGCTGGTACACGTGTGGAGCGGCTTTGCGACGCTGTCGTTCCTGTTCCGCCCGGACCAGGTGGTGCGCAGCCGCCGCCTGAATCTGCCGCCCGGGCACAACCAGCCGCGCCCGCCCGGCGCCGGTGTATGAAGGAGAATGAAATGTTGCGTGAAAACCTGCTGTCCTCGACCGCGCCGGATCTGCCGCTGCCCGCTAAACCGGTAGTTGCGGTCGCCGCTATCAATGGCGTGCCTTTGCTTGGACCCGACGAGCTGCTGAGCGTCGAGGAACTGCGCCAACGCGCCTGTACCGAGTTGCTGCGCCAGGCGGCGCAGGCCCGCGAACTGCTGGCTCCCGACGAGCCTCCCGGCACCGACGGTGTCAGCAGCGAGGCCACCAGCAGCGCCATTGAAATTTTGCTGGAGCGGGAACTGAAAATTCCGGACCCGTCCGTTGACGCCTGTCGCCGCCATTACGCGGCCCACGCGGCGAAGTACCGGAGCGGCGAAAAGGTGCAGGCACGCCACATTCTGTTCGCGGTCACGCCCGGCATGGACGTGGTGGCGCTGCGCAACCGCGCCGAAACCTGCCTACTCGATGTGCGATGCCACGACGGCAAAACCGATGACGCGTTCGCGCGTTCGGCGCGCCAGTTCTCGAATTGCCCGACGGCGGCCGATGGCGGCGCGCTTGGCTGGCTCGCCGCGTCCGAGTGCGCCTCCGAATTCGCGCGCGAATTGTTCGGGCACCGGGAGGTGGGAGTGTTGCCGCGCCTGGTGCACAGCCGTTTCGGCCTGCACGTGGTGGAAGTGCTGGCGCGCGAGCCCGGCCAGCAACAGCCATTCGAAACCGTGCGCGGCGCGGTCGCCATGTCGCTGCGCCAGAACACCTATGTCAGCGCGCTGCGCCAGTACCTGCAGTTGCTGGCTGGACAAGCCAGCGTCGTGGGGGTCGATCTTGAAGCGGCCGCGACGCCGCTGGTCCAGTAGCAGCCCATCGACTCCATCCCATCTTGTGACCGGAAGACGCCATGAACATTTCCAATTTCGACGAGCTGCTTCAAGCTGCCCGCGCGCAAGCGCAGCCGCAACGGCTGTTGTTCGTGTTCGCCGGTGTCGAGTTGCCCGATGACAGCACTCCCGAACAGGCTGCCAGCTTTGCCGCGGGGGAAGGCGGTGCACTGGTGCCTCTGATGGTCGTGGACAGTAGTGGGTGAGATGCGCGCGGGTCTTGGGGCTGCCGCGGCTGCTTCGGCTACGCCAGCTTCAAGGCCGCCGGATCGGCCGTGAGGTAACCCACGGCGGCGCCAAAACGGTCCCTGTAATTGGCCCGCACCAGCGGATCGAGCGTGGCCTGCACCTTGCCGTGCAGCGCCGGGATCCAGTCGCCCGCGTGCTGGAAATTACCCATGATGTAGGTCCAGCCGTTGAGGTCGTCCACCACATGCAGGCCGGTGGCTTCGGCGCCCGAGGGCATCGACATCAGGCGCGACAGTTTGCGGGTATCCACGTTGTAGGCCCACATGAAGTTGTTGACGTGCGTGCTGCTGTCTTCGCCGATAAACAGCGTGCGCATCTTTTCCGAGAATTTCAGGTTGTCGGGGTTGGACACCTTGTCGGGATTGGCGCGGTTACCCAACGCATCGGCGGCGATGTCTTCGCCAACCAGCAACGCACGGGTCAGCACCGGCACCCACTCGCTGACGATGGCTGCGCCGCCCAGATCTTTCTGCGCGCCCGTCAGCGTGTGCGCCATGACGCCGCCCGCGACCAGTGGTTTTGTCAATGTCATGCCGCTGGCGGCGTTCCAGCCCTTGCCGGTGGTGACCATCGAGTCCTGCATGTTTTGCAGCGCCGAGTAGGCGACCTTGTCCCGAATATTGACGGTGGTGCCTTCCATCTTGGTAAAGCCCATGCTGCCGCCCATCAGGTAGGCGTAACGATGGGTCTCCAGGAAGGCGGCGGCTTTTTCCATGCCGGGTTTGAGCTTGATCCAGTTGGCCACGCCGTTGTTGAAAATCTTGGTAAAAGTCACGTCGCCCGGATCGGCCTTGCGCACCGACATGATGTCTTCGGGCTTGAGCCGGTTCGCCAGACGTTCGATCTCCGCGCTGGTCGCATGGCCCAGCTTGATCCAGGACAGAGGCGCGCCGGCATCGGACGGGTTGATGGAGAAACCCGCGCCGACCCTGGCGACGTACAGCGTGCCGGCGGACAGATCCTTTTCCTTGTCGGCCACGAACAGGAACAGGCCGCTGTTGGTGTTGTCGTCGCCCATCAGAGCGGTCCGGTTGTCGGGCATGACCTGGATCAGCTCGTGCGAGATGCGGCCCATGCAGTAATGCTTGGTGATACTGCCACTGCCGTCCGGGTTGACCGTGACTTCGGGCAGGTGGCCGTAGTGGTACGGGTTGGCGATGGTTTCGTCGCCGAACAGGGTCTTGCTGAAAGCCTTGAAGCGGCTGTCCTGCGCGGCGAACGGCGCGTCGGGTTCGTATTCTTCACTCGATAGATGGGTGTTCCAGGGCGACAGACTGGCGCCGCAGGTGATCCACAAGCTGTTGGCCGCCGACGTATCCACGTTGTGGTACTTGACCAGGCTCAGCTTGCCGGTGGTGGGGTCCTGGTCGAGGGTTAGCACGGCGATTGGGGAGGGCAGGGTGCCGTACGCGTCGGCATCACTTTGGTCGCGCGTGGTGTATTCGAACTGCACCACCGCGAACACCGCCTTGCCCTTGATGCCGGTGATGGCGGGGTTCGGCAGCGCCAGCAGGGACATGCCATCGGGCGCGTCGGAGAACATGTGGCGCTCCTTGCCGCGCACCGACCGGTCCGCGATGGGTTTGTTGAGGATGTCGTAGTAACCGCCGCTCAAAATGGTGCCGCCCTTGCCGTCGGGTACCCGGTCACCGGTGATGAAAAACGCCTGGTACGCCAGTTTGAAGTCCTGCATGCTTCCATCGGTGCGCAGCACCTGCATGCCCGACGCCACGCTGGTGGTGGCCATGGCGGCCGGATTGGCCAGCGACGGCGCGGCCATGGACGTGAAGCTGCTCGACAGATAGTCGGCGGACGCGGAGTTGGCCAAGGCCGGGCCGGCCGGTTTGCCGCCTGCCGCGCAGCCGGCCAGCAGCGAACTGGTGGCGAGTGCGCCCAGAGGCAACATCGGGGCGCCGGCGAGCAGTTTGAGCACATGGCGGCGGGAAGACTGGATGGGAAAGGACATGGTGTGGATGGTTCCGGAAGTGTCGAAAGCGGTGGATAAACCGCTGGTCATCCTAAGAAAACCACGTGACGGTTTCATGAAGGTCATGTGTCACACGACCGTCACACAAGCTACTTACAGTTGCTCCAAATCAAACCAAAAACCGGAACGTAAACCCTCTTTCAACCTGAAAGGCAATCGTATGAAAATCACATTTAAAACCGCGTTGATCAGCGCGGCTGTTACCGCTTCCCTGTCCTACGCGGCATTTGCGGGAGCGCAGGAAATCACCGGCGCGGGCGCCACCTTTCCGGCACCGGTTTATTCCAAATGGGCCGCCGATTACCACAAGGCGACCGGCGTCAAGGTCAACTACCAGTCGGTGGGCTCGGGCGCAGGCATCAAGCAGATCGACTCGAAGACCGTGGACTTCGGTGCATCCGACATGCCGCAGACCGACGAAGTCCTGAAGTCCAAGGGCCAAATCCAGTTTCCGACCGTGATCGGCGGCACCGTGCCGGTTGTCAATATCAAGGGCATCGCGCCAGGCCAGATGAAACTCGACGGCCAGGTGCTGGGAGACATCTATCTGGGCAAGATTACCAAATGGGATGACCCGGCCATCAAGGCTCTCAACCCGGGCCTGCCTTTACCGGACGCGGCGATTGCGCCGGTGCGCCGTGCCGACGGTTCGGGCACTACCTTTAACTTCACCAACTACCTGAGCCGCGTGCATCCCGAGTGGAAGAGCAAGGTGGGCGAGGGCACCGCTGTCAACTGGCCGGTGGGCGCGGGTGGCAAGGGCAATGAAGGCGTGGCCGCATTCGTCAACCGCCTGCCCAACTCGATCGGTTACGTGGAGTACGCTTACGTCAAGCAAAACAAGATGAATTACACGCTTCTCAAAAACCACGACGGCGTGTTTGTAGCGCCCAGTGAAGAGGCGTTTAAGGCCGCTGCGGCTGGCGCCGATTGGAACAAGTCCTTCTACCAACTCATCACCGATCAGCCGGGTAAGAACGCATGGCCCATTTCCACCGCGACTTTCATCCTGATGAACACCAGGCAAGACAAGCCGGCCAACGCCACCGAAACATTCAAGTTCTTTACCTGGGCCTACAAAAATGGCGACAAGATCGCTTCCGATCTGGACTATGTCGCGTTGCCTGAAAACGTGATTGGCGCCATCGAGAAGTCCTGGGGTCAGGTGACCGACGTATCGGGTAAACCCGTGGCCCGGAAGTAAGCCGGTCGCCCAAAAAACTACTGCTACCCAGGATACGCTACTCAGGAGTATTCGCGTGTCAACTACACTTCCGGCGAACCAGATGCCTGTTATCCAGCCAGCCCCGTTTTCCGCAAGCGTAATGACAATCCCACCTCCCAGGAAAGTGGCCCGCTCGGGGCCCATGGCGGACCGCGTATTTGGCTGGATGGCCAAAGGCGCCGCCTTGTTTACGCTGGCGATGCTGATAGCCATTCTGGTGTCGCTGACCATCAGCGCCTGGCCGGCGATCGACAAATTCGGCCTGGGTTTTCTGACCAGCACCACATGGGATCCGGTCAAGGAGGAATTCGGCGGGCTAGTGATGATCTACGGCACGCTCGTCACATCTTTTATCGCGTTGCTGATAGCGGTTCCTGTGAGTTTCGGAATCGCCCTGTTCCTGACCGAGCTGTCGCCCGCCTGGCTCAAGCGCCCGCTGGGCACGGCGATTGAACTGCTCGCCGCGGTGCCATCGATCGTCTATGGCATGTGGGGCCTGCTGGTATTCAGCCCGGTGTTGTCCACCTATGTGCAGCAGCCGCTGCAATATGTGTTTGGTGGAGTGCCGTACATCGGCGCGTTGTTTGCCGGCCCGCCGGTTGGCATCGGCATCCTGTCGGCCGGCATCATCCTGGCCATCATGATTATTCCGTTTATCGCGGCGGTCATGCGCGATGTGTTCGATGTCACTCCGACGCTGCTCAAGGAGTCGGCCTATGCGCTGGGCGCGACGACCTGGGAAGTAGTGTTCAAGGTCGTTTTGCCGTATACCAAGGCGGGTGTGGTCGGAGGCATCATGCTGGGCCTGGGGCGCGCCATTGGTGAAACCATGGCCGTGACGTTCGTGATCGGCAATTTCAACCAGCTCAACTCGTTGAGCCTTTTCCAGGCGGCCAACAGCATTACCTCGGCGCTGGCGAATGAATTCGCGGAGGCCGGTGAAGGGCTGCACCAGGGCGCCCTGATGTACCTGGGACTGGTGTTGTTCTTCATCACCTTCGTTGTGCTGAGCTTGTCCAAGATCCTGCTGTCGCAGTTGAAGAAAAACGAAGGGGCACGGTCATGAGCACCGCCGGGCCGTTCCCAAGGGCGAAATCCGCAGCGCGTTGCGCGAAGGATATCCAGTGACCACCGGCGACACGTTGCTGTTGGCGCTGGCGCTGGAAGAAACCCGCAACGCCAAATACGCGCAACGCAAGTTCGTCAACCGCGTGGCGCTGGCATTGTCATTGGCGGCCATGGCGTTCGGATTGTTCTGGCTGTTCTGGATCCTGTTCGAAACCATCTGGCTGGGCATCGGCGGGCTGACGTTGAACACGCTGCTCCAGATGACACCTCCGCCGAATGACGAGGGGGGGCTTGCCAATGCGATCTATGGGTCGTTCCTGATGGTTGCGCTGGCGACCTTCGTGGGCACGCCGATCGGCATCATGGCCGGTATCTATCTGGCCGAGTTCGACACCAAGGGCTGGCTGGCCAACACCACCCGGTTCGTCAACGACATCCTGCTGTCTGCGCCTTCGATCGTGATCGGTTTGTTCGTCTATGCCGTGGTGGTGTCGCGCTTCAAGTCGTTCTCGGGCTGGGCCGGCGTAATGGCTTTGGCCTTGATCGTGATTCCGGTGGTGATCCGCACCACGGAAAACATGCTGCAACTGGTTCCGTCCGGTTTACGCGAGGCGGCTTACGCGCTTGGCGCGCCGAAGTGGAAAGTGATTCTGAGCATCACGCTGCGCGTTGCGCGCGCCGGCGTGGTAACTGGTGTGATGCTGGCGGTGGCGCGCATAGCGGGCGAAACGGCGCCACTGTTGTTCACGGCGCTCAGCAATCAGTTCTGGACATCGAGCCTGAACCAGCCCATGGCGAGTTTGCCGGTCACGATATTCAAGTTCGCGATGAGCCCTTATGAAAACTGGCAGAAACTGGCTTGGGCCGGTGTGTTTCTCATCACGGTAGCGGTGCTGGCTTTGAACATTATTGCCCGCGTCCTGACCCGCGTCAGGTAATTACGAACCAAGAATTGAACTTCCCATGAATGCAGCTACCGCCACCCGCGAAAGATCGAAGATATCGGTCAAGGACCTGAATTTTTATTACGGTAATTTCCACGCGTTGAAAGGCATCAATCTCGAGATTCCCGAGAAGAAGGTGACCGCCTTTATCGGACCATCGGGATGTGGCAAGTCCACGCTGCTGCGCGTCTTCAACCGCATGTTCGAGCTGTACCCGGAGCAGCGTGCCGAAGGCCAGATCATGCTGGACGACGAGAATTTGCTGACCAGCAAAAAAGACGTCGCCTTGCTGCGCGCCAAGGTCGGCATGGTGTTCCAGAAACCGACACCGTTTCCAATGTCGATCTTCGACAACATTGCCTTCGGCGTGAAGCTGTTCGAGAACCTCAACGCCACCGATATGGAGGAGCGGGTTGAATGGGCGCTGCGCAAGGCGGCGTTGTGGACCGAGGTGAAAGACAAGCTGAACCAGACCGGCTCCAGCCTGTCGGGTGGCCAGCAACAGCGCCTGTGTATCGCGCGTGGCATCGCGATCAAGCCCGAAGTCCTGTTGCTCGACGAGCCTTGTTCGGCGCTGGACCCGATCTCCACGGCCAGGATCGAGGAACTGATCACCGAGTTGAAAAGCGACTACACGGTGGTGATCGTCACGCACAACATGCAGCAGGCCGCGCGCTGCAGCGACTACACCGCCTATATGTACCTCGGCGATTTGATGGAGTTCGGCGCCACCGAGCAGATGTTCTTCAAGCCGTCGCGCAAGGAGACCGAGGATTACATTACCGGCCGATTCGGCTAACCCGCAGGAACACATCCATGAGCGACAAACATCTATCGAGCCAGTTCGACAGCGAACTGACCGCCGTCTCCACCCGTGTCATGGAAATGGGGGGACTGGTGGAGTCGCAGATTCGCACCGCCGTCTACGCCCTGGCGCAATTCAGTTCCGAGGCCGCGGCGCAAGTCATGGAGACCGAGGCGCGCGTGAATACGATGGAGATCGAAATCGACCACGACCTTTCGTCCATCATCGCGCGGCGCCAGCCCACGGCGCGCGACCTGCGCCTGTTGATAGCCATCTCCAAGACCACCGCCAATCTGGAACGCGCCGGCGATGAGGCCGACAAGATAGCGCGTATGGTCAAAGCCATCATGGCAAGCGGTTCGGCGCGCGCCCTGCCGGCGTCCGAGTTACGCGT
>JANYBQ010000338.1 GCA_025360705.1 Betaproteobacteria bacterium
GGCGCGAAGTTCAACAGCCCGGTGACGACGATAGTGACGTCGGATTCCACCAGGCCGGCCTGGTGCAGCAGTACCAGCAGGTTCTGGCGGGTGCCGCTGGACAGGCTGTAGACACCGATCTTCTTGCCCTTCAGATCCGCTGGCTTGGTGATGTTGGCTGACTTGAGCGAGACCACGTTGAACACATTCTGTGGATAGATGTCGTAGATCGCGCGTAGCTTTTCACCTTTGTCGAGGGCCGTAAAGAACGCTCCCGGATCGGTGAAAGCCACGTCCGCCTGGCCGGTGAGAATGTTGCGGATCGCGTCACCGCCACCGGCACCCGACACGTAGGCCAGATCGATGCCGTTGGCCTTGAAAATGCCCTTATCGGGTTCGACCAGCAGATGCGTGATCTCGGTGATCGGCTTGCTCCAGCCCGCAACCGTGATTTTCTCCAGCGCGTCGGCAGCGCTCGCAACCGGTAGGGCTGCCAAAGTGAAAAGTGCAGCGCTTGCGAGCAGTGCGGTGCGGCGTGTGATGGGTTTGATGGGCATATTCATGGTGGTTTCCTTATGCGATTGCGGTGTAGGGCCGGAGCAGTCGTTTTTCGACCGCCAGTGTGAGTTGGTACAGCAGCAAGCCGAGCGCAGCGATGACTATCAGCACCGCGAACATCAGCGGCGTATCCATCATTCCCTGCGACGCGACGATCAGTGCGCCGAGCCCCTGGCTGGCGCCGATGAACTCACCCACCACCGCTCCCACCAATGCCAGCACCACGGCCACCCGCAGGCCCGCCAGGATGACGGGAAGGCCGGCGGGGAGCTTCAGGCGCAGGAGGGTCTGGCGCCGCGTGGCGCCGAGCATCCGAAACAGCTCCAGCCGTTGCGGGTCAACCTGGCGCAGGCTGGTAACGGTGTTTTCCATCAAGGGGAAAAAGCAGATCAGCGCCGTGATCACCACCGTCGAAGTCATGCCGAAGCCGAACCACACGATGAAGAGCGGCGCCAACGCCAGCTTGGGGATGACCTGGCTGATGATGACGTAGGGCTTTAAAACGCGATCCAGCAGCGCCGACTCGGCCATCGCCACGCCACTGACGAAACCCAACAGGCAGCCGGTAAACAGTCCCATCATCAGTTCGAGGCTGGTCGCGCGGATGTGGGGCCACAGGTATCCGGTGGACAGGCCCATCCAGAGCGATTGGATCACCACCGATGGTGCCGGCAGGACCAGGGCCGAAACGCCGGAGCCGCGCGACGCCAGTTCCCAGGCCCCAAGCCACGCCAGCAAAAGCGCCAGGGAGCCGATCTGCGTGCGTGCGAAGGCCCGCTTCATGCCGTCGCCCGGTCCATCGCGTCGCGCACTTGCGCGCAATGCTGGTTGAAGGATGCGCTGTAGCGCATCGCCGGCAGCCGCGGTTTGCTCACCTCGACGCGGATGTCCTTCACGATCCGGCCGCTGTCCATCACCGCCACCCGGTCGCCCAGATACACCGCCTCGGCGATGTCGTGCGTCACGAACAGGACGGTGGTGCGGCGTAGACGGCACATCCGCAGCAGGTCGTCCTGCAGTTCGCCGCGCGTGATCGCATCCAGCGCGGCAAAGGGTTCGTCCAGCAGAAGCAACGCCGGCTTCAGGATCAACGCGCGTGCCAGGGCCACGCGGCTCTGCTGGCCGCCCGATAACTGCCGTGGGTAATGCTGCATATGGGCCGACAGGCCGAGCAGAGCCAGCAACTGCCGCGCCGCGTCGATCTCCGCTGCGCTTGGCTTGTGTTGCAGCGACACCGGCAGCAGGACGTTGTCGATCACGCGATGCCACTCGAGCAGAGTGGGCGACTGGAACACGAAGCCGAGTTGCGGGCCGGGCGCGACCACTTCCTGGCCCTGCAACCGGATGCTGCCGGTGTGGGGATGCAGCAAGCCCGCAGCGAGCTTGAGCAGAGTGGTCTTGCCGCAACCGCTACGCCCGACCAGGCAATGGAACTCGCCTTGCGCGATGCTCCATTCGACGCTGCGCACCACCGGGGGCCAGCCGGGGTAGGTGAAGCCCACCTTGTTGAAGTCGAGGAAGCTCACGACCGATCCTAGTACTCAAACCCAGAAATATCGAAACATGAAAGCGCGCCTTCGCACCCATGCCGTCGTTGCAAATCCTCGCCATAGCTACGGCTATGGCGAGGATTTGCGCCTAGGCCTGAGCGCGAATGCATCACTTTCATTTTCTTCCGATACCTCTGTGTCTGGGTACTAGTCCGCGTACGGCGCCATCGCATCGGACGCCGATTCGGCCGACTGCTCGATCTCGACCATCCGCACCAGGTCCAGCAAGTTGAACCGGCCATCATGGTGCCAGCCCGCCTCCGGCGAAGTCATGGAGCCGATTGCGGTGATGCGGGTCACGCCAACTGCTCCCAGCAACTCCGACAGCCGGAACAGCTCGGCCGGCGCGGCAGCCACGCCGGCTGTCTGCAGGAAGTCCTTGTGCATTTGCACTTGCGCGATTACCTGTTCCAGCGCGTCGACCGCGACGACCTGAATATTCCGGTTCAACGCCGTGGGTGCCAAGGCCTGCGCTGCATCGGCATAAACCACGCACGACGCGGCGCCGTCGGCTCCGATCAGTTCACCGACCAACGCGCCGCCCGACGCCATCGACTGCAGCTCGATGCCTTGCCGCCAGTTTGCAATAGCGGCCGCATCTTCGAGCGCGAGGGCGCGGCCGGGGAAGCGGTTTTGAAGATTGGCGAGCTCGCTGGCGAGGTACTGCGCGAATTCGCGCGGCGACACCGTGCCGCCGCGTTCGACATAGAAAACGTGCGGTGAATAACAACCCTGCTGGTCGTAGCGCATCACGTCCCACGCGGCCAGGCGTGCCGTGGCTGGCCCACGCAGGCTGTCGAGGGCAGCGCTACTTACCAGGCCGAAGCCCAGCTTGTGACCGTACGGCAGGAAACGCGTCGTAACCGGCAGTTGGCGGCGGATCTCTTCCAGCGATCCATTGCTGCCATAGGCGAGCACGGTGTCGGCCTGCGCGTAGAGGGCTGCGGCTTGTTCCGTGTCGCCGCCTTTCCACCACACCACGGCCAGGCAATCGGCGAGTGGCGGGTGGACCTCGGCCAGCAGTCGCGCGAACAGGCCCGCGAACAGCGGTTCCGCACTCGGCAGCTTGCCGATGTTGCCGGCCTTCACCAGCAATCCGCAGACCAGGCTCCACAGGGGCAGGGCGGGAACGTTGCCAGCCCAGCTGTGAACCAGCAGATCCGGACCGAACGCCCGCGCCGCGCCGCCCTTGGGTCGCGGCTGGAACTGGTCCAGCAGCTTGGGGTTGGCGAAGTCTTCGGCGACGAAGCGGTGCAGTTGCGGCTCGCGAAAGGTCTTGAAGAAAGCCGTGAGGCCCAGGCGAACCATCTCGGCGTCGTAGCCGCTGACGATCGGTAGCAGCTGATCGGCCTGCTTGCGGTATGGATCTATCGGGTCGAGCAGGCGGGCGATTGCGCGATCCACCACCGCCACGATCTGCGACACACGCATCGTTTTTAGATGAACGCGGCTGGCCTGCTTGACCCGCAATGCAAGCGCCGTCATCTGTTGGTGGCTCAACACCGGCATGGCAACTTCAAGCCGCGTGGTACCCGACTCGAAAACCAGCGGTTGCCAATACACGTCCGCGTGCGCCAGGCCCGGCAGGTAACCGGCAACCGCGTGCAGCGTTGTCATGCCGCTGCCGCCCGAATAAATTCTTCAACCGCCAGCGAGCAGCCCTTGGCCTGTGCGCCTTCGGCGCGACCGAGCAGCCGGAAACCGCCGTCCGCCGCCGTCCCGACATCCTCGGTCAGGATGGTGGTCACCGAATTGAAATTGGCGAGGTCGCAATGGACGAGGATGCCGCGCTCGCCGGTCGGCACGTTGCGACCGGTCAGCGGATCGACCAGGCGCGAGCGGATCCAGTGAGGCCCCGATTTGACGGACGGCACCGAGGCGTTGCCGGCGTCGTAGAACTGCGTGCTCAGCTCGGTCATTCCATACATGTTGATGCACCACGAACGGTCGATGCCGAGCACTGCGGACAGCTCCGCATAAAAGGCGTCGAGCGGCAGTTCGCGCGACTGTCCCTTGTAGCCTCCGGTGTCCAGCACCCGGCTGCCGGGTGGCAGCCGGAAGGACCTGCCGCGCTGCTTGAGGGCGTCGAGCAGGTGCACGAAGCTGTAACTTGCTCCAAGCACGGCGTAAGGCGTGGCATGGCGCTCGGCATCCGCGAGCGCGTCGCACAGTCCGCTGGTGTCCAGCCCCTGCGGACTCATGAAGTAACGGCTCTCGGCGGTTCCGAATTCACGCAGCGCAAGCGCCAGGTAGTGGGCGAGCGAGGAATTCGCCAGCACCGCTTCGGTGGGGAACAGGATACCCATGCCAATCCGGTCGCTGCCCTGCATGAAGCGATGCGAAAAGTTGCGCGTCATCGACCGGTCGTAGACCTCCAGTGTTGGATGGTAATGCCGGCCCTTTACCTCGCTGCGGGTGGTGCCGCTGGTCATGAAGACCCGGTCCGTCGAAGCGGGCGGCGCGCACCTGAGATCCAGTTCCTTGAAGGCGTCGATCGGTACCGCCGGGATGTCGCTCCAGCATGTCACGTTACGCAGCGTCGCGCCGCGCCGCTGGCAGAAGCGCCGGTATGCGGGGTTGTTGCTGGTTTGGTAGGCGAACAGGCGTAACGCCAGCCGGTCGAACTCGTTGTCGGTGCACGCATCCTGGGCGATGAAGGCAAGCACATCATCGACAATCTCGCCTGCAGGGCTGACGAGTGCGCCGGGGTGATGTTCAGGACGGTTTGACATTCAATTCAGGGCCTTCAGCCGCATCGCCTGGGGCGCGTGGCCATGGTTCAACGGCCCGCTTCCTGCTCCCGTGCGAACCGCGGCGCCGGCTTCCAGCGCGCCCCGTACATAGGAACGCGCTGAAGCGACCGCCTGCGGCAAAGTGGCGCCGAAGGCTAGATACGCTGCTATGGCGCTGGACAGCGTGCAGCCGGTACCGTGGGTGTTGGGAGTGGCGATGCGCGGAGCGCGCATCCAGTGGACGGCGCCGTCCCGCATCAGCAGGAGGTCGCTCACGGTCCCGCCCGCCAGATGACCGCCCTTTAGCAAAACCGCCGCCGCACCCAGCTGGATCAATTCGCACGCGGCAATCTCCATTGCAGCTTCGTCTTCAATGCGCCGGCCGACCAGCATGGCGGCCTCGTCCAGGTTTGGCGTCACCACGATAGCGCGGGCAAACAGCTCGTGGACCAGCACCGCCTGCGCCTGGTGGTCAATAAGCCGGGCACCGCTGGTGGAAATCATCACCGGGTCCAGAACGACCCGTTGCAGGGCGTGACGGTCGATAGCGGCCGCCACCGTGCGCACGATCTCGGCGCAGTGCAACATACCGATCTTCACGGCGTCGACGCCAATGTCTTCGACCACCGCGTCGATCTGGTCGCGCAGCATTTCGGGTGGGACTGAGTGAATTGCACGAACGCCGAGCGTGTTCTGGGCCGTCAGGGCGGTAATGGCCGTCATGCCATAACAACCCAGCGCGGCGAGCGTTTTCAGGTCGGCCTGGATACCGGCACCGCCGCCGCTGTCGGAGCCGGCAATCGACAGCACGCGTGGGTACTGGAAAGCACGGGAGACCCCATCCACCGGGTGCGTCGGTCGCTCTACAGGAGTGTTGTTAATGAGGATTCCTTCGTGACCGTAAAACGGATGCTCCGAAGGCCAATTCGACCCAGCTGGAGTCGCTGCAAGTCAAAGTGAGGCTCTTCTTCCGCCGGTACTAACCGGTTCAAGTTCGTCGGGTTCGGCTACTTTGCCATCTCAGCACTGCGTGCACCCCGGAGCAGCTTTCAGTATACAAGGTGGCTGTCTTAACTCACTGTGTTGACACATCGAACCTCAGTAGTTCAACCGCTCCGGCTTGAGTTCCTGCAGGATGGTAGTGGCGATCTCTTCAATCGACTTGGTAGTAGTCGAAAGCCAGCGGATGCCGCTGCGGCGCATCATGGTCTCGGCTTCGGCAACTTCCATGCGGCAGTTGTCGAGTGAGGCGTAGCGCGAGTTGGGCCGGCGCTCATGCCGGATCTCGCTCAGGCGCTCGGGGGTGATGGTCAGTCCGAATAGTTTGGTGCGATGCGGCAGCAAAGCCGCGGGAATTTGCTGGCGCTCGAAGTCCTCGGGAATAAGCGGGTAATTGGAAGCTTTCAGGCCGTACTGCATGGCGAGGTACAGGGACGTCGGCGTCTTTCCGCTGCGGCTGACTCCTACCAGTATCACGTCCGAAAATTCAAGGTCGCGATTCGACTGCCCATCGTCATGCGCCAGCGAAAAGTTGATGGCCTCCATCCGGTCCTGGTACGCCTTGCTCTTGCTGGCGTCGCTGAACCGGCCCACCCGATGGTTCGACTTGATCTGCAGTTCCGTTTCGAGCGGACGCACAAAAGTGCCGAACATGTCGAGCAGCATGCCTTGGCAGCCATGCTGGATGATCCTGAGAATTTCCATGTTTACCAAGGTGGTGAAGACAATCGGCTTATTGCCGTCGATCACCGCCGTGTGGTTTATCTGGCGCACGGTTTGATAAGCCTTGTCGGCGGTGTCTACGAACGGCAAACGAACATGGCGGGCCTTCATTTCGAACTGCGCCAGGATGGCATTGCCGAAAGTCTCGGCCGTAATGCCGGTGCCGTCGGAGATGAAAAATACGGTTCGGTTTGACATTGGCAGGTATGGGACAAATCTACAATGACTGCAATCTATCCCATTTCCGGTTTCTCTTGTCCACGCACCGCGTCCAGCAACCAAATCAAGCACAAAGCCGTGGCGTCGGCGAGTGCGCCAGCGGTCTCATTGCTCCGGGTCGTCGGCCGGCAAGCACCTTATTTTTTACCTCTGGAGTTTCACCATGTCTGCATTGTTTGGACCGACCGCCCTGGTCGTACCGTTTGAGAGCCTGAGAATGTCCGACGTCGAGTCGGTGGGCGGCAAAAATGCCAGCCTCGGCGAGATGATCTCGAACCTGCCCACGGGCGTCAAGGTGCCGACGGGTTTTGCCACAACGGCGTACGCGTTCCGCGCATTTCTGATGCATGGCGGGCTGGGGAAACGGATAAAAACGCGTTTGAGCAAATTGGACACCGAGGATGTCCGCGCACTGGCGGCGGCCGGAGCCGAGATTCGGGCAATGGTTGAGGCGCAACCCTTTGCCAAGGAACTGGAGCAGGCGATTCGCGCCGCATTCGTTGCGCTGAGCGCCGACGTTCCGGAAGCATCGTTTGCGGTGCGTTCCTCAGCCACGGCGGAAGACCTGCCCGATGCGTCCTTCGCCGGACAACAGGAGACATTCCTGAATGTGGTGGGCATCGATGAAATCCTGCGCAAGATCCGGGAGGTGTTTGCCTCGTTGTACAACGACCGGGCCATCAGTTACCGGGTGCACAAGGGTTTTGCGCATGAACACGTGGCTCTCAGCGCGGGCATACAACGCATGGTGCGCTCCGACCTGGGTGCCGCGGGCGTCATGTTCACGATCGACACCGAGTCGGGCTTCCCCGATGTGGTGTTCATCACCTCGAGCTACGGTCTTGGCGAAACAGTGGTGCAGGGCGCCGTGAACCCGGACGAGTTCTACGTCCACAAGCACGCGCTGCGGGCTGGCAAGAGCGCGATTATCCGCCGCAACCTGGGCTCCAAGCTGATCAAGATGGAGTTCGCTACGCCTGAGGAGAAGGCCGAAAGCGGCCGCCTCGTGAAAACCGTGGATACGTTTCACGAACACCGCAACCGCTACTCGCTGAGCGACGCCGACGTGGCCGAACTCGCCGGCTACGCGCTCACCATCGAGCAGCACTACGGCCGTGCGATGGACATCGAGTGGGGCAAGGACGGCGCCGACGGCAAGCTCTACATTCTGCAGGCCCGCCCTGAAACGGTGAAGAGCCAGCAAGAAGGCAAGGCCGAGCAGCGCTACAAGCTCAAAGGCAGCGGCACGGTGCTGGCAGAAGGCCGCGCCATCGGCCAGAAGATCGGCACTGGCCCGGTACGCATCGTCCACAGCATCAAGGACATGGACACGGTG